>JACCYS010000317.1 GCA_013696365.1 Nocardioidaceae bacterium | reverse complement strand
GTTGCGCTGCACCTCGACGTCCTTCGCCTCCAGCGCCTGCGCGTACATCTCACCGAGCAGCACGGCCTCGGGGAAGTTGGCCGAGCCAACGGTGACCGAGCCTCCCTCCTCACCGCCACCGCTGTCGCTTGCCAACGGGTCGTCACCACCGCCGCAGGCGGTCAGGGTGAGAGTCGCGCAGGCCAGCATGGCCACGGTGCTGCGAACTGGTCGACTTATCAGTGACATGGTGCTCCTTAGGATTGGGGGCTCTGGCGCAACAAAGAGGCAGTCAGCCGGCAGCGGGCGCTGTCGACTGGTTCCCGGGGGCGGGACGTTTCAGAGGGCTGGTAAGACGCCGCTTTCGCGGCTCACGCAGGCCGGGTGAGACCGAGACGTGAGTCGCGAAGGCGAGCGCGAGATCTAGCACGATCGCCAGCAGCGACACCAGCGCCGCGCCGGCCAGCATCTCGTCAAACTCGCGCACCGCGAAGCCATCGATGACGTAGCGCCCGAGCCCGCCGAGCGCAACGTACGCGGCGATGGTGGCGGTGGCGACGGTCTGTAGGGTCGCCGACCGGATCCCGGACCACACCAGCGGCAACGCCACCGGCAGCTCCACCTGCCACAGCACCTGCGGCTCGGTCATGCCCATGCCACGCGCTGCGTTCACCGCACCCTTGTCCACCCCACGGACGCCGGCGTAGGTGGCGTTGAGGATGGGCGGGATGGCCAGCACGGTAAGTGCGACCAGAACCGGCGCCCGGCCGAGGCCGCTGAACAGCACAACCAGCGTCAGCAGGCCCAGCGAGGGCAGCGACCGGGAGGCGTTCACGGCGTTGACCGCAACCGTGACCCCCTTGTTGGTGTGCCCGATGAGCAGGCCAAGCGGGAACGCGATCAGGAAGGCGACCAGCAGGGCACCTGCGACGTACTGCAGGTGCTCGAAGATGCGCACCGCAAACCCGTTGCTACCCTGCCAGCTGCCTGCCGCGGTGAGGTAGGCCCAGACGTCGCCGATCATGCCGTCGCCCCCAGCCGGTCCCACGGGGTCGTCTTGCGTTGCAGGAACACCAACAGCAGGTCGGCGGTGACCGCCAACAGCAGTGACAGCACCAGCCCAACGATGATCTCGGTGACGAAGCGGATCTGGAAGCCGGACGTGAACAGCTCGCCCAGGCCCCCGATGCCGATCAGCGCGCCGACGCTCACCATCGAGATGTTGGCGACGGTCACCACCCGCAAGCCGGCGACGATCACCGGGATCGCGATCGGCAACTCGACGGTGACGATCCTGGTCAGCCGCTTGTATCCCAGGCCTTCGGCGGCCTTCCGCACCGCCGGCGGGACCGCGTCGAGCCCGTCGACGACGGTGCGTACGAGCAGCGCGCCGGAGTAGATGGTCAGCGCGATCAGGATGTTCAGCGGGTTCAGGATCTGGGTGCCGAGCACCACCGGCAGCACGATGAACAATGCCAGCGAGGGGATCGTGTACAGCACCCCGACGACGACCAGCAGCGGCGGGTAGGCCCAGCGGTAGGTGTGCGCCAGCACGCCCAGCACCAACGCCACTGCCAACCCGATCACGACCGGGATCGCCGACAGCCAGATGTGCTCGATCAGCAGCTCGAGGATCAGGTCGCGGTTGTCGACGATCCAACCCCAGTCCATCAGCGTGACTCCTGTCCGGAGTCGGCCGTCTGGCTGGACGCCTGGTGGTGCTCAGCCAGGGTGGCATGGTCGACGACTCCGTCGACGCACCCGTCGTCGTCGAGTCGGACTGCCAGCCCGGCCGGAGACACCAGCACCGCCTCCAGCGCAGCGCGCAGCGAGTCGGTCTTGGTGAATGTCGAGCCCAGCGGCTCCAACCGGTCCTGACTGACCGAGTCGGCACCGGGCGCCAGCCAACCGAGCGGTCGGTCGTCGCCGTCCACCGCCAGCGTCCAGCCGTCGAGCGCCCGGTCGCCGATCCGAGCGGTGGGGGCCGAGCGCACACCGACGCCCTCGCTCGGCAGGAACTGCAGCCGTCGATAGCCGCGGTCCCGGCCGACGAACGAGGCCACGAACCCGTCCGCCGGTGCCGCAAGCAGGTCGCCCGGGCTGTCGATCTGGGCGAGGTGGCCACCCTCGGCGAAGACCGCCACCTTGTCGCCGAGCTTGATCGCCTCGTCGATGTCGTGGGTGACGAACAGGATCGTCTTGCCGACCTGATCCTGCAGCCGCAGGAACTCGTCCTGCAGGGACGACCGGACGACGGGGTCGACGGCGCTGAACGGCTCGTCCATCAACATCACCGGCGGGTCGGAGGCGAGCGCCCGGGCGACGCCGACGCGCTGTTGCTGCCCGCCGGACAGCTGGGCGGGGTAGCGTCCGGCCTGCTCGGTCGACAGCCCGACCATCTCGATCAGCTCGTAGGCGCGCTCGCGGGTCTTCTTCTTGTCCCAGCCGAGCAGTCGCGGGACGGTGGTCACGTTGTCCAACACGGTGCGGTGCGGGAACAGCCCGGAGTGCTGGATGACGTAGCCGATGCCGCGGCGCAACTCCACCCGGTCTGTCTGGGACACGTCCTTGCCGTCCACCAGGATGCGCCCGGACGTCACGTCGACCAGCCGGTTGACCATGGCCAGTGAGGTGGTCTTGCCGCAACCGGACGGTCCCACCAGCACGGTGAGCTTGCCCTGGGGTGCCACCAGCGACACGTCGTCGACCGCGACGGTGCCGTCGGGAAAACGCTTGGACACCGATTCGAACTCGATCACGGACGTATCCTTCGCCGGAGTGCAGAGAGCCGGGCCGCTGCCTTGACGGGCAGCACGAGTCGAGCTTTGTGTTCGAGCATCTGGTCGATCGGTTGGACGTCCGCGAAAGCCTAACAAATCGTCGTAGGCCCACAGCCTGAGCATCCCAAGATGGCGAGCGCACCCGGTTGCAGGCGCAGCCGGACGGTCGCCCCGACCGCCGGTTGATCACCTGCGTGCACTCGAGCCAGCACCACACCGATCCCGTCGACGTCCACGGACACGCTCGCGCCCGCCCGAGTCACGAGCCGGCCGGTGACACGGCCCTGCAGCGGCCCGTCGCGGTCGACGACGAGCGAATCGGCTCGCAGCGCGAGCACCTGTTCTGGCCGCACACCCAAAGGCCGGGCGGCCGGCTCGAACGCGGCCACCGGCAGACACCTCGAGTAGCCGAGAAAGTGCGCCACCTGCTCGTTGCGGGGGTGTCGCCACAGCTCATGCGGCTCGGCGGTCTGCAGCAGCCTGCCGGAGTCCATCACGGCCACCCGGTCGGCCAAGGTGAACGCTTCGTCCTGGTCATGGGTGACGTACAGCGCGGTGGTGCCGGTGCGGGTCAAGATGTCGCGCAGGTCGACCGCCAACCGGTCGCGCAGTCCCCGGTCCAGCGCCGACAGCGGCTCGTCCAGGAGCAACAGCCGGGGGCTGGGTGCTAGCGATCGGGCCAGCGCTACCCGCTGCTGCTCGCCTCCGGACAGGGTGCCGACCCGGCGGCTGCCCAGCCCGCCGAGGCCGACCAGCTCAAGCAGGTCGCGAACACGGTCGCGGCGAGCATGCGCCGGCATCCCCGCCATCCGCAGCCCGAACTCGACGTTGCCGGTGACGTCGCGGTGCGGAAAGAGCTGTCCGTCCTGGAACAGCAGGCCGAAGCCGCGGCGATGCACCGGCACGGCGTGCAGGTCTGCCCCGGCCCAGCTGATCACCCCACCGACCACCGGTTCCAGACCGGCGACAGCGCGCAGCAGTGTCGACTTGCCGCAGCCGGACGGACCGAGCAGCACCACCACCTCACCCGAAGCGATGGACAGGGACACGTCGTCGACCGCCCGGTTCGCGCCGAAGGTGACGCGCAGTTGGTGGACGTCGAGGCTCACAGCTCGGCCCCGGCCGACTGCACACGAAGCCGCTCGGCCAGGCCGATCACGACGGTGGTGATCGTTGCCAGCACCACCGAGGCAGCCAACGCCATGCCGAGGTTGTCTGCACCCGGCCGCCCGATCAGCCGGAAGATCACCACCGGCAACGTCGGCCGGTCTGGGCGGGCAAGGAAGCTGGTGGCCCCGAACTCACCGAGGCTCACCGCGAAAGCGAAGCCGACCGCCAACCCCAGCGAGCGCCCCAGCACCGGCAGGTCGACCGCCGCGAACACCCGCACGGGGCCGGCGCCGAGCACCGCGGCGGCCTCACGCAGGCGCTGGTC
>JACCYS010000301.1 GCA_013696365.1 Nocardioidaceae bacterium | reverse complement strand
GGCAGTGCGCACCGCCGGAGTTCTCGGCGATGTTGCCGCCGATCGTGCACACCGTCTGGCTCGACGGGTCCGGCGCGTAGTACAGGTCGTGGGCCGCGACCGCGCGGCTGATATCGGCGTTGGTGACACCGGGCTCGACGGTCATCCGCTGGTTCGGCAGGTCGATGTCCAGCACCCGGCGCATGCGGGCCAGGCAAATCACCACCCCGTCGGCCACCGGGAGGGCTCCGCCGGACAGCCCAGTGCCCGCACCGCGGGCGACGAACGGCACGCCTTGCGCGGCACAGGCCGCGACGACGGCGGCAACCTCTGCGGTCGACTCCGGCAAGGCGACCAGGCTGGGCACCACCCGATAGCCGGTGATGGCGTCGCACTCGTAGGTCCGCAGGCGGGTGCGGTCGGTGATGATGCACTCGGGAGACAGCTGGTCGCGCAGCTGGTCGCGCAAGCCGCGGGTGACGGAACTCAGCTCGTGGTCGGTTGCCGTCTCCACCAGCGACATGAGAGACTCCCCTCCGCCATACGAAATGTCTCTACCGTCCACCGGAACACTCCCGTGGCTGACGTGCCGTGTCAAGAGTCGGCCACAACAAAGGGGTAACACGACAGACAGCCTCGGCGCCACGTCGCCTCCGTCCCCTCACGCATAGGCTTCGCCATGCAGATCGCTCGCCAGGCCCTTGGCGATCCGCTGCAGGATGGGCGCGATCTCAGCGATCCGGCCGACGGTGATGCGGCCGGACGGCCCCGACACCGACAGTGCCGCCTGCGTTGGGGCGCCCGTCACCGGCACGGCGATACAGCGGACGCCGACCTCCTGTTCGGCGTTGTCCACCGCCCAGCCCTGGTCACGGACCTCGTTGAGCTCCGCCAGGAGCGCCGCGGGATCGGTCACCGTCCGCGGTGTCTGAGACGCCATGCCGGTGCGACGCAGGAGCTCGAGGACCTGGCGGTCATCGAGCTGCGACAGCAGCGCCTTGCCGACGCCGGTGCAGTGCGCCGGGACCCGCCTGCCTACCTCGGTGAACATGCGCATGGAGTGCGCCGACGGGACCTGCGCGACGTAGACGACTGCGTCAGCCTCGAGCAGGGCCATGTTTGCGGTCTCCCCGATCTCGGCGACCATCTCAGCCAGGCGCGGTTTGGCCCACGAGCCGAGCTCGCGACCGGCGGTCTCCCCGAGCCGGATGAGGCGGGGGCCGAGGGTGTAGCGCCGGGTCGGGTCCTGCCGGACGCAACCGTTGTGGACCAGCGACTTCAGCAGCCGGTGAATGGTGGGCAGGGGGAGCCCGCTTGCGGCCTCGAGCTCCGCCAGCCGCAGTGCACCACCCGCATCGGCGAGATGTTCGAGCAGCTGCAGCGCACGGTCGATCGACTGCACCCCGCTGGCACGCTGTGTCGTCTGCACGCGGCTGGCCTCCCGTCGCGACACTCCTTTCGCGATATGGAAGATACACGATGCGGGCCGGCCGGGCCTTTGACCGATGGGCAGATCGCGAGTAACTTCCACACAGCAGATGTTTGATTCCGTATGGCGGAGGTTTGACGTGCAGCACAACCGTCCGTATCTCATCAACTGCTCGATCCTGTTCACCGAGCTGCCGTTGCTCGAGCGACCGGCGGCGGCCGCCGCTGCCGGCTTCGACGCGGTGGAGTTCTGGTGGCCGTTCTCCTCAGCAGCGCCGGGCGACACCGAGGTGGACCGCTTCGTGGCGGCGGTCAAGGACGCCGGGGTCCAGCTGGTCGGGTTGAACTTCGCGGCCGGGGACATGCCTGGCGGTGACCGCGGGCTGATGTCGTGGCCGGGTCGCTCCGACGAGTTCCACGACAGTGTCGCGGTCGCCGTCGCTATCGCCGACCAGCTCGAGACCGGTGCCTTCAACGCCCTGTACGGCAACCGTCTGGACGAGACCACCCCCGAGGAACAGGACGACCTTGCCGCTGCCAACCTGGCCCGCGCGGCCGAGGCGGCGGACCGAATCGGCGCGGTCGTCCTGGTGGAGCCGGTCAGCGGATCGCCGCGCTACCCCCTGCTCACCGCGGCCGATGTCATGACGGTGATCCAGCGCGTGCAACAACATGCCGGGGTGGACAACCTGCGGCTGCTGGCAGACCTGTACCACCTGACGGTCAACGGCGACGACCTTGCCGCCCTGGTGGCCCAGCACGCGGGGCACATCGGCCACGTACAGATCGCCGACGCGCCCGGCCGACACGAGCCCGGCACCGGCGAGCTCGACCTGGACCACCATCTGCGCGCGCTGGAGAACGCGGGCTACTCGGGCTGGGTGGGCTTGGAGTACTCCCCCAGCACCAGCACCGAGGAGAGCCTCGGCTGGCTGCCGCGCGAGCGGCGGGCCGGCACCGCCTGACCTGACCGACCACCGGATCGACGCTCCAAGAGGGGACAGAATAATGACGACCATCGCATTCATCGGGCTCGGCGTCATGGGCGAGCCGATGGCCTTCCACCTCGTCGACGCCGGCCACGACGTGATCGGTGTGAACCGCGGCCGCGACGCGGTCGACCGGCTGGTCGAGCACGGCGGTCGCGGTGCGGACACCGTGGCCGAGGCGGTGACCGAGGCCGAGGTCATCATCACCATGGTCCCCGACAGCCCCGACGTCGAGGGCATCGCATACGGCGACGACGGCATCCATCACAACGCCAAGTCAGGCACCCTGCACATCGACTGCTCGACGATCCGGCCCGACGTCGCCCGACAGTTGGCCGGGGCAGGCGCCGAGCACGACCTGAGAGTGGTCGACGCGCCGGTGAGCGGCGGTCAGGCCGGTGCGGTCGAGGCCAAGCTGTCGATCATGGTGGGAGGCGCCGACGCCGACGTGGAGTCCGCGCGCCCGCTGCTGGACGCGATGGGCTCGACGGTGGTCCATGTCGGGCCGGCCGGTGCCGGGCAGACGGTCAAGGCGGCCAACCAGCTCATTGTCGCCGGCCACCTCGAGCTGCTGGCCGAGGCCATCGTGTTCCTGGAGGCGCACGGCGTGGACACCGAGGCCGCCATCGAGGTCCTCGGCGGCGGGCTGGCCGGCAGCACGGTGCTGGACCGCAAGGCGGCCGGGATGCTCGCCCGCACGTTCGACCCCGGCTTCCGGGTCGACCTGCACCACAAGGACATGGGCATCGTCACCTCGGCGGCGCGAGAGGCCGGCGTCGCGATCCCGCTCGGTGCGCACGTGGCCGACCTGGTGAGCGCTCTGCGCGCCCAGGGCCACGGCGACCTCGACCACAGTGCGCTGCTGCTTCTCGTCGAGCAGCTGTCCGGCCGCTCGTCCGCCATCCCCACCGAGGAGGCCTGAGTCATGGCAAGGATGCGTGCCGTCGATGCCGCCGTCCTGATCCTGGAGCGGGAGGGCATCCGCTGTGCCTTCGGCGTCCCCGGAGCAGCAATCAACCCGATGTACAACGCGATGCTGCGCCGAGAGACGATCACCCACTACCTC
>JACCYS010000295.1 GCA_013696365.1 Nocardioidaceae bacterium | reverse complement strand
TCGGCTTCTTGAACGCTAGTCGTTTGCGGGGTCGGTCGTTGAGCTCTTGAGCGACCCAGTCGAGGTCCTGGCTGCTGTGAACGCTGAGGTCGGTGCCCTTCGGAAAGTACTGGCGCAGCAGGCCATTGGTGTTCTCGTTCGTGCCGCGTTGCCACGGAGAGTGCGGGTCGCAGAAGTAGATGTCGATCTCGGCGTCGATCGCGACCCGTTGCCAGTCCCGCATCTCCGGGCCCTGGTCCCAGGTCAGCGACAGACGCAGCGACTCAGGCAAGGTCTTGATCTTCGCGGCCAGCACGTCACGAACCTGTTCGGGCTTGTACCCCTGGGGCAGGTGCAGCAGCATCACGTAGCCGGTGGCTCGTTCGACCAGGGTCCCGATCGCGGTCTGGTTCCGCATGCCGATGATCAGGTCGCCCTCCCAGTTTCCCGGCACCGCACGGTCGGCAACCTCGGCTGGACGCTCGGCGATGTTGATCATGTCCGGGATGCGGTTCTTGCGTTGCCCGACCTTGCGGCTGGGCCGGCGCACAGCCCTGCCGGTGCGCAGACACGCCGTCAGGTCACGGCGCAGCGCGCCGCGTGATTGCACGTACAGCGACTGGTAGATCGTCTCGGGCGACACCCGCATCTCCGGGTTGTTGGGGAACTCCACACGCAGCCGACCGGTGATCTGCTCCGGCGAGTACTTCTTCTCCAGATCCTTCTCGACCTTGGCCCGCAACGCCAGGTTCACCACCAGCTTCGCCGGTTTCGGGCGGCTGGCACGGTCATAGGCCAACGCGTGAGCCGTGCTGGCCCGGTACCCGCGGCGCGGGTCAGCATTGCGCGCCAGCTCCCGCGAGACCGTCGACGGGCTGCGACCCAGGCGCGCTGCGATCACCCGCAGCGACTGCCCAGCCGCCAGACCCACGGCAATGTCTTCACGCTCCCCAAAGGACAGGCACCGGCCCTTCAGGTCCCGCCCGCGCCGGGGACGGACCCCGCCAGCAGCAGCCAGCCAGCCCCTGCCCTTCTGCCGGTATGTCCCGGCCTCTGCCGCGGCCCCGGTGATGAACTCACCACGAGCCATCGCAGCCCAGAACGTCTGCACAAGCTCAGGCACCATCTGGTCAGAGAACTTCGTCATCAACACCCTCAAATCATCAGGTGTTGCGATCACCGCGAGAACCCAAGGATCGGCTACCGGACATCTCCTCATGTCGCCCGACAAGCTGGTCGCTTCGGGTTTCTGCTATTTGGCGGATCACGTTGTGCGGAGGTGCGCGACTGATGTCTGCTGCCGGTATGCGGCTTCTGGTCTTGGGTGGGACGGCGTGGCTCGGTGGGTACGTCACGAGCACGGCGCTGGGGTTGGGACACGAGGTGACCTGCCTGGCCCGCGGCTCATCTGGCGGCGTGTGTGCCGGCGCGGTGTTCGTGCACGCCGACCGCACCCAGCCGGGTGCCTACGACCAGGTTGCGGGCGAGAAGTGGGACGTCGTGCTCGACGTGTCCCGCCAGCCCGGCCAGGTCGAGACCGCCGTGGCTGCGCTGGCCAGCCGCACAGGGTTGTTCGTCTTCGTCTCCTCCGGCAACGTCTACGCCGACCACAGCACCCCTGGACAGGAAGAGGGGGGCGCGCTCCTGCCGGCATTGGGTAGCGCCGTCATGGAGAGCATGGAGACCTACGGCCAGGCCAAGGTCGCCTGCGAGCAGCACGTACTGCGGGCCTTCGGGTCCGATCGGGCGCTGATCGCCCGCGTCGGCCTCATCGGCGGTCCCGGGGACATCTTCGACCGCACCGGCTACTGGCCGCTTCGGTTCGCCCGACCAGCGACCAAGGACGGCGCCGTCCTGGTTCCGGACGCCCCCGACCTGCCGACCCAGGTGATCGACGTGCGCGACCTGGCCGCCTGGCTCGTCGACGCGGGCAGCCGCCGCGTCGTCGGCATCTTCAACGCGACTGGGCAGACGGTCCCGCTGTCTGGGCACCTCGACGTCGCGCGCACCGTCGGCAGCCACACCGGGCCGATCGTGGCCGCCGACCAGCAGTGGCTCCTGACCCAGGGCGTCCAGGAGTGGATGGGCGAGCGCTCCCTACCCCTGTGGCTTGCCGACCCCGACTGGCTCGGCTTCAACGCCAACGACAGCAGCAAAGCACGCGGCGCCGGGCTCATCACCCGTCCCCTGGATCAGACCCTGTCGGACACCCTCGACTGGGAGATGTCGAGAGACCGCGACCGCTTACGCCGAGCTGGCCTATCCGATGAGGACGAGCGGACCCTGCTCACGGCCCTGGGGCGCACCTGACGCCGCGCCCAATGGTGCCCCTGCCTCAACTGCAGCCGACAGTCCACAGGTAGTGCCCGCATGACGATCGGCTACCGGACAAGAGATCAGGCGCCACGCGAAGGGACGAGGAGCCACGCAGCCCTTCCGTCCCTCGGCCGGGCGGACGGAGGCGAGCCCACCTATGAGTTCTTGGCCGCGCCAACGTCCTTGTGATGACCACTCCGCAAGAAGGGATCCGACACAATGGCACAACGCACAAACGAGGGAAGCCCGCACCGTGACGCTCAGCCCGACTCGGACCGCCGGGCCCGGAAGGCGGCGACGTTGACGCGGTTGGCGCACGACGTGCTGCAGTAACGGCGAGACCGGTTCTTCGACAGGTCGACCAGGACGTCGTCGCAGTCGTCGGCGCCGCAGACGCTGAGCCGGTCCAGCTCCTGCTGGCGCACGACGTCGACGAAGGCCATCGCCGCCTCGACCGCCATCCGGTCGGCGAGCGGGACCTGCGGCGTGGTCGCGTGCAGGTGGTAGCCCCAGTCGTCGTGAGTGACCAGCTGCGGCAGCGCGCCCGCCTCGCGCAGCATCCGGTTCACGCGGTCGACGACCCCCGCCTCGTCCAGTTCCCAGAGCTCGCGCAACCGGGGGCGCAGCGCCCGCACCGCCTCGAGCTCCTCGACGTCGTTCCGGCGCGACCCGGTCCAGCCCCACTGCTCGACGAAGGCGTCCAGCGCCGCCACGTCGGGCAGCTCGTCGCTCTCGCGCTGCCGGGTGTTGACCAGGGCCGCCGCGCCGGCCAGGGCCACCTCGGTGTCATGGGCAAAAAGCACCTTGACCCCTTTCAGCCGAACGGCTAGCGTGCGTAAGCACCATACCGCCGGAAGGCACTTACGAGGAGCACCACGTGGACAAGCGCACGGCCGGCGGCGCCGGGCTCGCCCTGGCGCTGCTGTCGGCAGCGACGTTCGGCACGTCCGGCTCGTTCGCCGCGAGCCTGATCGAGGCCGGCTGGACGCCGGGCTCGGCGGTCACCGCACGGGTGCTCACGGCGGCGCTGCTGCTCACGCTCCCCGCGCTACTGCAGCTGCGCGGCAAGGGAGCGCTGCTGCGCCGCAGCAGCCGCACCCTCACCGTCTACGGCATCGCGGCGGTCGCCGGAGCCCAGCTTTGCTTCTTCATGGCCATCGCGCACCTCTCGGTCGCGGTGGCGCTGCTGCTGGAGTACTCCGGCGCGCTGCTGGTGGTGGGCTACCTGTGGCTGCGTCGCGGTCAGCGGCCGGGCCGGCTCACGGTGGCGGGTGCCGCGCTGGCCATCGCCGGCCTGGGACTGGTGCTCGAGCTGATCGGCAACGCACAGCTCGACCCGGTCGGGGTGCTGTGGGGGCTCGGTGCCGCCGTCGGCCTGGCCACCTACTTCGTGCTGTCGGCCGAGACCGAGGACGCCCTGCCCCCCCTGGTCGTCGCCTGGGGCGGCCTGGTCATCGGCGGGACGGCGCTCGCCGTCGCCGGCGTCGTCGGGGTGCTGCCGCTGGCCGCCCCCCGCACGGACGTCACCCTGCTCGACGCCGAGGTCAGCTGGTTCGTGCCGGTGCTGGGGCTGGCCGTCGTCGCCGCGGCGATCGCCTACGTCGCCGGCATCTTCGGGGCCCGGCTGCTGGGCGCGAAGGTGGCGTCGTTCGTCGGGCTCACCGAGGTGCTGTTCGCCGTCGTGTTCGCGTGGGTGCTGCTCGGCCAGTCACTGGGCGCCCAGCAGCTCATGGGCGCCGCGCTGGTGGTCGCCGGCATCGCCCTGGTGCGGGTCGACGAGCTACGCAGGGACGACTCCGCTCCGGTGCTCACGCCGCACGAGGACGTCGCGACGGCGCAGCCGGTCCGGTCGTAGCCGGCAGCCGCGGCCGTCAGCTCGACGCCAGCAGACCGGCGCGGTAGGCGCGTGAGACCGCGTCCGTGCGGCCGGACGCCCCCAGCTTGGCCATGAGGTTCGAGACGTGCACGCTCGCCGTCTTCTCGGCGATGTAGAGCTGCTGACCGATCTGCCGGTTGGTCCTGCCCTCGGCGAGCAGCGCCAGCACCTCGCGCTCCCGCGCGGTGAGCGGGCCCGGCGCCACGACGTCGCTCCGCCCGAGCCGCGCCCGGCGCGCCGTGACATCGACCGCCGCCAGCAGCGGACGTGCTCCCAGCCGTGCCGCCACGTCACGGGCCGCGGCCAGCTCCGCCGCGGCTTCGTCACGTCGGTCGTCGGCCAGCAGCGCCTCGTACAGCTGAAATATATACAGAGCCAGCTCGTATAG
>JACCYS010000277.1 GCA_013696365.1 Nocardioidaceae bacterium | reverse complement strand
CCGCCAGGGTGAACATCTCCTCGTGGGTGGGGCCGAGCAGCATGTCGTTGCCCTTGCGGTCCTGCAGGCGGAAGATGTTGTCGCCGTACTCGGTCCACCGCCCGGTCGCCTCGTAGGGCTCCCGGGGCAGGAGCGCCGGGAAGCTCAGCTCCTGGCCGCCGATCGCGTCCATCTCCTCGCGCACGATGGTCTCGACCCGGCGCAGCACCCGCAGGCCCAGCGGCAACCAGGAGTAGATGCCCGGGGCCGCCCGCCGGATGTAGCCGGCACGCACCAGCAGCCGGTGGCTGGCCAGCTCGGCGTCCGCCGGGTCGTCGCGAAGGGTCCGGACAAACAGGGTCGACATCCTCAGCACGCGGGCGAGCCTATGCCAGCGGGTGCCGTGTGCTCAGCGGCGCAGCAGGTGCACCCCGACATCGGGGTCGGCGCGGTCGGCGCCGCGGGACAACACGTCGGCTCGCACGGCCTTCAGGTCGGCTCGTAGCCCGGGCAGCAGCCGGCGGGGAGTGTTCGGAGCGTCCAGGGTGGCGCGGATGTCGAGCACCCGGGTCGGGCGGTTGGGGTCGGCGCCGGTGATCGCCGTCGGGAGGTAGCCGACGTCGGTGACGGTGAAGCCGCCGGCTGAGCGCGGTGGCCTCTCGGTGAACTCGAAGCGCACGCTCACGCCGCGATAGGTCAACCGCTGCGCGGTCTGCTGGGCGGCGACGAAGTTGCCGAGACCGTATGCAACCCAGGTGCCGTTGACTCGGTCGATCGGCTGCGGGACGTGTGCGTGGTGGCCAAAGACGACATCGATGTCGGGTGAGCGGGTGATCTCGTCCACCACAGCGGTCTGGTAGTCGTCGGGTGCGGTGACGTACTCGGTGCCCGCATGCAGTGCGACGGCAACCACGTCGGCGCCGGCACGTCGAGCCGCCGCAGCCTCACCGACGATCCGTGCTGGGTCGATCAGGCTGACCGCCCACTGCTGGCCGGTGGGCAGTGGGATGCCGTTGGTCCCAAAGGTGTACGACAACAGAGCGATGGTGACTGCTTTGTCACCGTCGCCCACATCGAGCAGCAGGGGCTCGCGCTGCTCCTGCGCGGTACGTCCGGTGCCGTCATGGGCGACACCGTAGCGATCGAGGGTCTTCAGGGTGCGTTCGAGGCCGTCGGTGCCGCGGTCGAGGCTGTGGTTGGAGGCGGTGGTGCAGGCATCGAAGCCGACGTGGCGCAGCGCTGGGACGACCTGCGGGGGGACGGAGAAGGCCGGGTAGCCGGCGAACGGGCCGCCCGCCGGCGCGAGTGGCGTCTCCAGGTGACAGACGGCCAGGTCGGCTGATCGCAGCACTGGGGCAACCCCGCGGAGCATCGGGCGGAAGTCCAGTCGGCGCGACCCGTGCCGCCTGGACTTCCCGGCGTCGGCGCGGGCGGTCCGCCAGGTTTCTTCGCTCAGCAGCACGTCGCCGGACACCAGCAACGACACGGTGCGCGGTTGGTGCGCCGACTTTGATTTGGGACTGCGCTCCGGGTCCGGTTCCCGGCTCGATTCCGGGCTCGATTCCGGGCTCGATTCCGGGTCCTGGCCAGATTGTCGCTGCGTCGGTGGCACATCGCTGGAGCTCGCTGCCGGGTCACCGCTGTCAGGGCTGCGCGGATCAGTGGTGCACCCGACGGCGGCAAAGATGGCTACTGATGCCGTCGCTACGGCCACGACCGCTACGCGGTCGGCAAGCCACAAAACCGCGCCCATCAAACCCAGATCGCGGCGGTCCGGCCACCGCCGACGGGCTGCGGCGGGTGGGGCAGCGACTCGGCAGCACCGGACACGATGCGGGCGGTCGACCAAGCCACCACCGCAGCATCCACGACGTCGTCGACCGCGGCAAGAGCGCCGGCCGCGCCGAGTCCCCCGAACAGCTGGAGGCCGGCGCTGGCCAACAGTGCGCGGCGCTGCTCGGCACCAGCCCAGGTGCGCTTGGCGTGTGCCAGCGTCTCCCCGGCGAGGCGGTGGAAGCTGACCTCGGGGTGCACCTCGTAGACCGGCGGCCGCTCCCCGCTGGGCACCGCCGCCAGCCAGCGCTCGACCTCCAGGATCCGATGCCGCAGACCGAAGGCCTGCACCGACACCTTGTGCCCGGTGGCCGCCTGGTTGAGCGAGCTCGCCGACTGCTGGTCCGCGGCCTCCACCGCGCTCCGGACGGGAGTCTCGAAGACCGACGAGCGTCGCGGCCCGAGCAGGGCCCGCGCCTGCACATCCGCGACCCGGACACCGTTGTCGCTGAGCCCGATCGGAATGTCGGCGCCGACTGCGGCGAGCGACCCGTCCAGCTGGGCTGCAGCGACCGTCGCCGCGAACGTCGCCGCTGCATACGGCCATAC
The DNA here is from genome assembly GCA_013696365.1 of Nocardioidaceae bacterium. Taxonomy (GTDB): domain Bacteria; phylum Actinomycetota; class Actinomycetes; order Propionibacteriales; family Nocardioidaceae; genus JACCVL01. Next base: position 774 of record JACCYS010000277.1, on the reverse strand, counting down.
CCGGTCTCCCCCAGCCCACGCAAGGCCGACCCAGCCGCCACGACAGGCGTCGATCCCGAGCACTCGCACGCTGGTCACCCCCACGAACTCACCTGCAGGCTCAGATGAGCACGGTGGCGAAGGTGTTCGTGCGGACGAAGCCCACCTTTTCGTACACCCGATGCGCGGCGGCATTCTCGGCGTTGGCATACAGCGTCACCACCGGTGCCCAGTCCCGCAGGGTCGCCTCGACCACGGTCGCCATCCCGTGGGTCGCCAACCCTCTCCCTCGGTGGGCGTGGTCGACGTAGACACTCTGGATCTGGCAGGCGGCCCGGGTCACCGCGCCGATCTCGGCTTTGAACACCACTCGGCCATCATCGATGCGGGCGAAGACCCGCCCCTGGGTGATCAGCTGCGCAACCCTCGCCCGGTAGCCACCCGGCGGCCCGCCAGCCTCTGGGGAGACGCCCATTTCCTCGGTGAACATCGCCACCGAGGCAGGGTAGAGGATGTCCAACCCGTCCAGCCGCACCACGCGCACCCGCGGATCGGGCGTCAAGCGGCTCGGCTCGGTGATCGACAGAAACGGTTGCGCCGGGCGCAGCGAGCGTGCCGGACCCCATCGATCTTGCAGGAGACCCCACAGGCGCAGCACGGGACCTTCGGGGCCAAAGATGGAGCTGCAGGCTCGACCGTCGGCGAGCGCCCGGGTGGCGAATGCCTCGATCGCTGCAGGATGCGCACCAACCGGCACCAGGTTGGCCGCGTGGTGGCACAAGGCGAGCAGCTCAC
>JACCYS010000265.1 GCA_013696365.1 Nocardioidaceae bacterium | reverse complement strand
TCAATGACCCGGGGCCGCGTGCTGTCGGTGTGCCGGTAGATCAGCTCTCGGACCCAGCCGGCTGGGTCGCTTGGAGCCGCTCTGTCTCGTCCTGGATCGTGGTGGCCACTGCTCGAAGCGCGTCGTTGTGCTCACGGCCGTGGTGGGCGCAGAAGAACAGCTCCGCGCCGCTCGGCATCTCAACTCGAAGGTATGCCTGCGCCCCGCAGCGGTCGCAGCGGTCCGCGGCGGTGAGGGCTGGACCTGGAGCAACTGCAGTCGTCACGTCTGACCTCGTTTCCGTCTCGGTTCGGTGAGCAAGGCCTGACACCCGCACTCACACAGACTCCAACATAGAACCATGCCTCAGGCTTCCCGCAGCACACTTCACACACATGTGACGTGCGCCCCTCCATATTTTGCTGTCGGCGCCTCTACGCCTGGTTCGATGCTGCCTCGATCGTGGTGTGGTCGCCACTCATCCTCGCATCGTGGACCCGTCGGTGGGCACATGGTGTGCGCCACGCCGAAAAATATGGCCCGTCCGGTGGACAGCTCACGCCGACCGGCGCGCTGCCATCGGCGCAACGCAGCGCCTCGGTACGCTGCCGAGACATCACTCCGGCAGCCGCCCAGGGAGTCGTCATCGACACCGCATACACCGCACGTAACCTCTTGGTGCTCGAGGGGCTCGAGGCCGTGCGCAAACGTCCGGGCATGTACATCGGATCCACGGACACCCGCGGGCTGATGCATTGCCTGTGGGAGATCATCGACAACGGCGTTGATGAAGCGCTGGCTGGGGTATGTCACCGGATCGAGGTCGTGCTGCACGCCGACGGGTCGGCAGAGGTTGTTGACGATGGCCGGGGGATCCCGGTCGACACCGAGCCCAAGACCGGCCTGTCCGGTGTTGAGGTCGTGTTCACCAAGCTGCACGCCGGCGGCAAGTTCGGCGGTGACTCTTACGTGGCGACCGGCGGACTGCACGGGGTGGGCGCCTCGGTGGTGAACGCACTGTCGGCGAGGCTGGACGTAGAGGTGGACAAGGGTGGCGCCCGGTGGGCGGCATCTTTTCGGCGCGGTGACACGGGTCGCTTCGACGGCCCCGGTCCGGCGGCCGCGTTCACCCCGACGACTGGGTTGACCAAGGTCAAACGTGTCGGCAAGTCAAGCACGGGGACGCGCATCCGTTACTGGCCGGACTCGCAGGTCTTCGTGCCGGGGGCGGACTTCGCCCACGACGAGCTGCTCACCCGTGCCCGGCAAACGTCCTTTCTGGTGCCGGGTCTCGAGCTGATCATCAGCGATCACCGGCAGGCCGACGACGGACGGGGCCGCCGGCAGGAGACTTTCCGGCACGACGGCGGGATCGCCGAGTTTTGCGAGTTCCTCGCCGCCGACGAGCCGGTCACGCCAGTCCAGCGGCTTCGTGGCAGTGACCACTTCACCGAGACGGTGCCGCTGCTTGACGATGCCGGTCACCTCAGACCACAAGATGTCGACCGCGAGGTGGTGGTCGATGTGGCACTGCGTTGGGGAACGGGTTGGGACACTGAGCTGCGCTCGTTCGTCAACATCATCGCCACCCCCAAGGGCGGCACGCATGTCAACGGATTCGAGCGCGGCCTCACCAAGACCTTCAACGACGTCCTCAGGCAGGGACGCCAGCTGAAGAACGGCGACGCCGACGTCACCAAGGACGATGTCCTTGAGGGGTTGACCGCGGTGGTGACCGTTCGGCTTGCCGAGCCGCAGTTCGAGGGTCAGACCAAGGAGGTGCTCGGCACCCCGGCGGTCACCCGCATCGTGAACCGGATCGTCAGCGACGAGCTCAAAGCGTTTCTGACCTCGACCCGGCGAGTGGAGAAGGCAGCGGCGCGTACGGTGCTGGACAAGGTCGTGAGCGCAGCACGCACCCGGATGATGGCCCGCCAGCAACGGGACAACCAGCGCCGTAAGAATGCGCTGGAGTCCAGTGCGCTGCCAGCCAAACTGGCCGACTGCCGCAGCAACGACACCGATCGTTCCGAGCTGTTCATCGTGGAGGGTGACTCCGCGCTCGGCACCGCCAAGGTGGCCCGTGATGCGGCGTACCAGGCGCTGTTGCCGATCCGCGGCAAGATCTTGAACGTCCAGAAGGCCACCACCGCGGACATGCTCAAGAACGCCGAGTGCGCCGCGATCATCCAGGTGATCGGCGCCGGCAGCGGCCGGACTTTCGACCTCGAGCAAGTCCGCTACGGCCGGATCATCTTCATGGCCGATGCCGATTCCGACGGCTCGCACATCCGCTGCCTGCTGGCCACCTTGCTGTTCCGCTATATGCGCGAGCTTGTCGACGCTGGCCGTGTCTACGCCGCCGTGCCGCCGCTGCATCGCATCGAGCTGACCGCTGCTCGCAAAGGCCAGCCGCGCTACGTCTACGCCTACACCGACGCCGAGTTGCAGCGCCGCCTGGCCGAGCTAACCCGCCGCGGCCAGCGCTGGAAGGACCCCATCCAGCGGTATAAGGGCCTCGGCGAGATGGATGCCTCCCAGCTGGCGGAGACCACGATGGACCCACGGCGGCGGACCCTGCGGCGGATCACGGTCGACGACGCGACAGCAGCCGACCAGGTGTTCGAGCTGTTGATGGGCAACGACGTCGCCCCACGCAAGGAGTTCATCGTCGCCAACGCCTACGAGCTGGACGCCGACCGGATCGACGTCTGACGAAACACGATGAGCGCCAGGACCGCGGCGAGCGACGCAGACAACGCCCCCCCGAGGAAGACCACCTCGAGCTGCGCCAGCCCGGCCAGCCGCAGCGCCTCGCCGTACTCCGGACACGACGTCGGGTCGTCGGGGCAGAGCGACTGGGCCGAGGGGATTGACTGAGCGACGGCATAGAAACGACGCAGGCCGAGGGTGGTCAGCACCGAGATGCCGACTAGCATGCCCACCGTCCGTGCCACCACCAGCAGGGCGCTCACGACGCCGTGCACCTCCCGGCGCGTCACCGCAAGCAGCGCGGCGTTCACCGGTGCAAGCGCGAGCCCGAAACCGAGGCCGGCGAGGACCAGCGGAACGGTCGCCACCGGGGACCGCAGCGCATCCGGGCCCCAGCTGGACATCCAGACAAAGCCGCCGGCCGCCAATGCCATGCCCGCTGCCGTGAGTGGGCCGGCGGCGACCCGGCGGGTGAGCACGCCGCCAATCACCGCACCAACCGGCAAGGCAGCCAAGAATCGGACGAGCACCAGGGCGGCGTCCAACTGTGAGTCGCCGTAGATCGTCAGCCGGGCAAAGAAGGGGATGTCGACCAGCGCGGCGATCAGTGCCGCGCCGACGAAGAAGGACACCCCGATCGCCCCGCGGGCCGCCAATGCGCGCAGGCTGCCCCGGGGCACCAGCGGGTGCTGGGACACGGTCTGGCGCCAGGCGAAGGCAACCGCTGAGGCGGCACCCACCAACAGCCACCATCCACCGTCGGTCGACAGTGTGGCCACCTCGGGGTCCGCCGAGGCAAAGGCGATGATCACGCCCGCAAGGGCCACCGCAAGCAGCACACCACCCAGCAGGTCGGTGCGCTGCAGCGTTTCCCGCCATTGCCGCCAGGCCAGCAGCGGGCGGTCCGCGAAGAGCTCCCGGACGATGAATGCGGCGAGCAGGGCATAGAGTCCGAGAGCGAGTGGTGTGAGCCACCGCGAGTCACCGACGACCGGCAGGAACGCCACCCCCCAGGTCACGTCGGTGACCAGTGCCCCCGGCTGTCGCAGCACGGTGCCAAGCACGATCAGGGCGGCCATCGCCAGCAGTGCTCCCAGCCAGTCAGGATGGGCCGCGCCCGGCGGTGGTCTCGCAACCGTGCCCGGGACGACTGCCTTGGTGCGGGTCGCAGCTGACGACGACCGGGCAGCGACGATCGCTGCGATCAGCACCATCGCCACCGCAAGGTTCAGCCAGAAGATGGCCCGCCAGTCGGACACGGCGAGCACGACCGCCCCGAAAAGGGGACCGAGCACCGCCCCCAACTCTTGCACCGCGCCGACCACCCCGAGGGGCAGGCCGCGTCGATGGACTGGCCACAAGTCAGCGACCAGCGCCAGCGTTGCCGGCACCAGGCCGCCACCCCCGACCCCCTGCACCAGACGGCCGACGACCATCGAGCCCAGATCGTAGGCTGCTGCGGTCACCAGCGAGCCGACCGCGAAGACGGCCAGCGACCCGATCAGCACCGGCGTACGTCCGCGCAGGTCCGCGAGCCTGCCGATCAGGGGGAGCGCGGCGACGTAGCCGAGCAGGAAGCCCGAGATCAACGGCGCAGCTCGCTGCAGCTCGTCGCTAGACAGACCGGCAGAAGCCATCATGTCCGGCAGCGCAAGCACGACCACGTACGTGTCGGCGGCGGCGAATGCCACCGCCACGGCGGCGAGGCTGAGCAGCAGCCGGCTGCGTGCGTCGATGCCCGGGCCGCCAGCGGGGCCCGGCTCGGTCCGTTCAGGCACCGGTGTCAGTGTCGGAGCGCGACGGCAACTCGATGCTCACCGACTGGTCCGATGCACTGACGGTCAGGTCGTAGGTCACGTCGGCGCCGCCGGGATAGAACGGTCCGGTGATCGCGGCGTCACGCAGAGCGTCGTCGTCGTCGAGGCGGTAGACGACGTCGAAGGCCGCGGTCTCGTCTGCCGTGGGAATCAGCTGCTGTACCACCGCGCCGGGCAGTTCGCC
>JACCYS010000262.1 GCA_013696365.1 Nocardioidaceae bacterium | reverse complement strand
GGTAGGGGGTGTCCATCAGGTTCTGGCCGTGCACTGTGGCGATGCCGGTCATCGTGGTCAGCGGCAGCAGCAGTGTCGACATGTCGCTATAGCCGACCAGCCAGGTGGGATCGGCTGACGCCAGCGCGGGCATGTCAAGGAGCGGGAGGAGCTCGACCGCAAGCACTCCTCCCCACGGCGGGACAACCGCACGGATCTCGGGATCGGTCAGCATCCGGGTCAGCTCGTCGGCCCGTGCGGCGGCCGGAGCGCTCACGATCCCGCTGCCGTCCATGCAGTCGCCGACGATGACCTCAAAACCACGTCCTCGCAGGTGGTCGACACAGAAGTCGAGGCGGGGCTGCAGGTCGGCTGCCACCCCACTCGACGGCGAGGTGACCCCGATGCAGTCGCCGGGCTGCAATGCGGCGGGATAGCGGATGGGCACGCGCCAATCCTGCCAGCGTCAGGGCACCAGTGACTCGCTCAGCGCAGCCTGCGCGGCCTCGGCATCACCGTCCCACCGGATGGCTGTGCCGTGCTTTGGCAGCCGCCCCCACAACATCAGCAGCAGGTCGGCGGCTGCGGCGCTGGCGGTGGCGACCGGGTCACCAGGTCCCAGCACCCAGGAGCCGCCGGTGTCGGTTGCCGCAAATCGCACGGCATGCTGCGGCTCGGCTGCGCGACCGCTCTGGATCTGTCGCGGCGCCATGGTGTCCACCACCTCGGCGATGCCGTCGACGGCCAGCTCGGAGTCGATCGGGGTCGCCATCGCCAGCGCATGCTCGGCGTCCCAGCGGTGGACGAGCGCCTCCAGGCATCGGCGCCGCCGCCAGAACCCGACCGTGGGCGGCGGATAGATCGTCCACGCCCGCGTGGCGGGATCTACGCTCAGAGCACTGGCGAGCTGGTTGGTCGCGTCGTCGAACCATGTCCGCAGCGCACCGGGGTCTCGCGGTGCGGGCGGGGGTTGGTGGTCGCCGCGCCGCTCGGTGATGGCAGCCACCGTCCAGAGGCTGCCGCGGCCATGGTGGTCGGCCAGGTCATACAGCGTCCAGTCGCCGCAGTGCTCGACGGGCGTCGACAGATCCGCGCCCAGGCAGCCGGCAAACGCGTCGAGGTCTTGGCGGAGGTGCGTCAGGTAGGAGTCTTGGAGGTCGGGGTTCACATCATTTCTCGTCCTTCGGTGCAGCCACGCGACGGCGCGGTCCGGTCGGGCATTGGGGGGGTCAGGGATCCAGCACCAACATAGAGCCTGCTCCCGGCTCGAAGTAATAGTCGACCGCCCTTATCGACGCACGGACGTCAGCGGCGGCCAGGTCGGCCATCACCTGTTCGACCAGCTCGGTCTCGGGCCGCCCGATCTGGCTCACGAGGGGGAAGGCGCGAACCTGTCCGCGGCTCACCCGTGCCAGCTCCAGCAGCGCCGCGCGGTGGAAGGCGCGGTCGAGACGGTCGGAGTAGGTGAACAACAGGTGCGACGACAGCACCAGGTCGAAGGAGTCGTCGGCGAAGGGCAGGTCCGGCAACGACGCGGCGACGTAGCGTTCTGGGTGCGCGTGTAGATCGGCAGTGAACAATCGAGCCGCCTCGCCGCGGACCCGCCCGTGGCCGTCGACATCCCCATAGAAGTCCCACCGGTAGCGGTGCGCATTAGCCTGCGCCCAGGCGGTGGTGCGCTCGACCTCGGCCGCCACGTGGGCAGCGATGTCGGCGACCGGCGATGCGAAGGCGGGGTCGGCGGCGATCGCATGGCCCCACCGGCACAGGCGGTGGCAGTGAATGCGGCGCCGCCACCGGGGCAGTCGAGGATCCTGCCGCGGAGGTCTGCGTCGGTCAGCGCGAAGATCGCTCGGTATTCGGCCATCGACCGAGCGCTGACCAAGTACTCACCGATCTGCGTTGCACCTGGTTCGTAATGCACGATGCCCTCCGGGGGACGTGAACGGCCGGATGACGGATATATCCCTGCCGACACACAGCACATGGATGCTAGCGCTGCGTCACAGCTATCTCGGCGTACGCCCGCCGACCCCGGCAGACTGCAGCCATGTCACTTCGCACGCCGATGCCGCGCCTAGACGAGCCGCCAGTGTTGCTGCGTGCCTTCGAGCCTGCCGAATCGGTCTTGGTGGTGATGGCAGCAAGCGACCCGCTGATTCCGCTCATCAGCTCCGTTCCACCTGCACCCGACCCTGACCTGGCGCGGCGTTCATCAACCGCCAACATGCACGGCTCACCGACGGCGACGGCTACTCCTTCGCGATTGCCGACTCGACAAGCGGCGAGGCCGTCGGCCAGATCGGGCTCTGGCTCGCCGGGATGCGCGACGGCAGGGCCAGCGTTGGCTACTGGGTCATCGCTGCACATCGCGGGCGCGGCTCGCGGGCCATGCGCTTACGGCGCTCTCGCGTTGGGGCCTTGCTCGGCCCGACATCCACCGCCTCGAGCTGTACGTCGAGCCGTGGAACGTCGCATCGTGGCGAGCGGCAGAGCGCGCGGGCTACGAGCGGGAGGGGTTGCTGCGCAGCTGGCAGCAGGTGGGAGACCAGCGCCGCGACATGTTTATGTACTCGCTGTTGCCCCCAGGCAGCCGCTGACCGGCTGCATCACCAGATCATTCCTCGTCGGGTGCGTCGGCGCGGTGTTCGGGGCTGAGCCCCACGCGAACCTTCTCCGCTGCGTCCTCGAGATCGGACCGCGACGCCTCGTTCCAGTTCGCGTCGAGCCGGAACCCATCGTCAGCAAAGCGGGGGAAGACGTGCAGGTGCACGTGGAACACCTCTTGGCCGGCGGCGACCCCGTCGGCCAGGAAGAAGTTCACGCCTTCGCAGCGCAAACCGCTATCAACCAAGGCGGTGGCGAGGCGCTGGCCCACCACGAACAGGCCGGCCCCGTGCGGCTCGGGGAGGTAGCGCAAGAAGGCCGCGTGCTTCTTTGGCACCACCAGCAGGTGGCCGGGGGTGACCGGGTTGGTGTCCATGAACGCCAGCAGATGCTCGTCCTCATAAACCCGGGTGGCCTCGGCCGCACCCTCGACGATCTTGCAGAACACGCAGGAGTCTGCCGATCTGTCCTGCTCGGTTGTGGGTTCAGGCTCGTCGCTCACCCGGCACACCCTAGGACGTTCGATGCGTCGGCTGCCTGCGGACGTCAGTAGATCAGCCCGCTGACGGCATCAGGATCCACAGCGCGATGTAGAGGATGAACTGCGGCCCCGGCAGGGCGCAGCTGAGCACGAAGAGCACGCGCACCACGTTCGGGGACAGCCCGAAGCGCTGGCCCAAACCGGCGCAGACGCCAGCGATCCAGCGCTTACGTGGACGGACGAGTTCACCAGGCATGTGCTGCTCCCTTGGTCGGCGGTGTCGAGAGGATCACTCCCAGCATGACGGTCGGACTCACAGCACGGTGAAGCCGGTCGGCAACGGTGTCCTGCCGGTCGCCGCCAGCAGCAGCGGACCGGCCTGCCCCGCACGGAAAGCGAGCGCGCCGAGCAGGTGCACGCTCGCTACCGCGGCCGCTGCCGGCACGTCCAGCGGCTCGTCCAGCGCCATGGCCAGGTCGCAGGTGTGCACGGTGAGCTCGAATATTCGCGTCGGCAGGTAGTCACGCAGCCGCATGCCCCCCACCGGGGTGGTGACGAGGTCGTCCCCGCTTGCGACTCGTACGGTGGCCAGCACCCGGGTGGCGATCTCGGCCACCGAATCACCCGGATCAGGCCCCAACGCCACGCCGGCGTCGCGGCCGCGCTGGGCCACCGCGCCCGGGTCACCGATCGCGGCCAGCGCCCGGCGGAAGTAGTCCTCGGGTGTGTCTACGTCAACGATTGCGGCCTCGCGGCCGAGACAGGCCTCGACCGTCAGCAATGCTCGGCTGGTGTGGCCTACCAGGTCGCGGACCGTCCACAGGTCCAGCGCCGGGCTGTCCCAGCGGCCGTCGCCGCGCGCGGCGGTGCGCACAAACCAGTGCGCAGCCTGCTCGAACGCGTCTGTGGTGATCGCCCACGACTCTGGCGCCATGATCCGAGACTATGCCGAGGTGGTTCCCCGCGCCGCGATGATCAGCGTGGCGGGGGGCCCGTGCTGTCCCGCACCACCAGCGACACCGGCAGCCGCGGGGGCGTCGCGACCGACTCGCCACGCAACAGCGCCCGGACGATCTCGCCGGCAACCTGTCCGCGCTCACGCAGCGGCTGAGCCACCGTCGTCAGCGGGGGCAGCGCGGTGGACACTCCCGGCGCGTCGTCGAAGCCGACCACCGAGCAGGCCCCCGGCACGCAGACGCCCATCTCGTGCGCGGCGCGCAGTGCGCCGAGCGCGAGCTGGTCACTGAGCGCGATGATGGCCGTCGGGGCGGGGGTGCGGTCCAGCAACTCATAGGCCCCCAGCGCACCGGTGTCCATGTCGTTGACTGCGCACTCGACCACGGGCACCGCACCCCAGTCCACCCCCGCAGCGCTGAGCGTCTGCTCGACGGCGCACAGCCGGGTGCGCATCACCGAATACGTCGCGTACCGCTCTCGCACGGCGTCCACCAGGCCCTGGAAGCCGTCGGGTCGCAGCGGCATCGCCAGCACCGCGATGTCTCGGTGGCCCAGATCCAGCAGGAGTTGGGTCGCGGCGACGGCTCCGTCGGCGTCGTCGATGCCCACCAACGGGACGCCGGGCAGCTCGGGCTGGTCGAGCACCACCATCGGGCGCTGTTGCGCGAGTGCGGCAGCGACCGCCGGCTCGTCGTCCGGCAGCGACCGGATCACCCAGGCGTCGACGGCCGCGGCGCGGACGAGCTCGGCGTCGGTCTTTGACCCGGTGCCCGCATGCAGCAGCAGACCGAGCCCGTCGCTTTGCAGCTCGGACGCCAGGCCGTCGAGATACAGCACCGCGGTGGGGTCCGAGAAGGCATACGACAGACCCTGGTCGATCAGCACGCCGACCGCGCCGGTGCGACCACTGCGCAGTCCGCGGGCCCGTGGGTCGGGGCCGGCGAAACCCAGCTGGTCGGCTCTGGCCAGGATGCGGTCGCGCAGGTCTGCGGACAGCTGGTCGGGCCGGTTGTAGGCATTTGACACGGTTGCCCGTGATACGCCCAGATCACGAGCAAGCGTGAGCAGAGTCACCCGCTCGGACACGGCCAAACCCGCCTTTCCGTTCGACGCCAGGGGTGCCACGGAGTAGTCTATTACTAGATCGATTCAGACACCCAAGGAGTTGCTATGCCTGCCCGTCTCGTCACCACCGCCCGCCGCCAGATGCGAGCCCACGCCGAGCGCAATCGCCTGCGCCGCGAGCTCGTCAGCTACAACACCGAAGCGCAGCGCGACGACCTGTTCGCCACCTTCGCCCGCTACCCCGACGAGATCACCGGGCAGATGCGTCGGCTGATGCCGACCGTCTGAGCCGTCCCGCCGGAGAAGATCCACCCGCACAAGATCCACCTGCTCAACCACCAGGGCAAAGGAGCCCGCCATGACCGCCCCACTTTCCCGCCTCTCCTCGACCATCCGCCGCCGCGTCGTTGCTGCCCGCGAGCGCCGCCAGATGCGCTCCGACCTCGCCAGCTATCACTCTGGCGCACACCGCGACGACCTGATGGCCACGCTCGACCGCTACCCCAACGAGGTCGCGGACCCGATCCGCCGGTTGATGCCGACCCGCTGATCGACGATCCGTTCGACTGGCGCTTCACTGAGCGGCGCGAGTGCTGAGGGGGACGACCAGAGCGAGCAGGACCGCGCACAGGCCGAGGGCTACCGCTACTCCGAGGCCACCATCGCCGCCCGGGTCTGCCCCCATCGCGGCAACTGCACCGACTGCGACCGCGCCCACCGCCGTGCCGGCGTCGAAGGCGATGTTCCAAGCCGCACTAGCCGTCGGCACGTCGACGGGGTCTACCCGTGCAAAGGCGACCACCAGCGTCAGGTTCTGCACCGCACCGTAGCCAAGCCCGCACACTGCCGCGGCCGCCACGAGGACCGCGCTCGAGCCGGCGGCCAGACCGACGGCAACTGCGGCCAGCCCAGCGGCGGTTGTCGCCAGCGAGACGGGCAGCAGCATCCGGGTGCCGATCCGGTCAGCCAGCGCACCGACTCGCCAGCGACCCACAGCCGAAGCCACGCCGAAGGCGAGCAGCACGGTTGCGGCGAGCAGTCCGGCTGGCCGTTCGATCGGCACGAAGGTGACCAGCCCGCTGCCGGCGAGGGTGACCACCAGCAACAGCAGGGACGGCACGAGCACGCGGAGTACGGCCTGGCGGTGGCCGATCCCACTCGGCTCGGCCACGTCGACGTCGCGACCGTCCGAGAGCTTCAGTGCCATCGGAACGGCGAGCACCGGCAGGCTGGCCAAAACAGCCACCGGCCCGTAGCCGAAGGCTTGACCGAGAGCGACCGCACCCGGCACCACAACCATGGCGGTCGCCCCGATCATCAAGCCGTACAGCCCGGCGGCCTCGCCATGGCGCCCGGGCGGCGCCAACATGCGGGTCAGGGTGGAGCCGATCACGGTGAGCAGCGCAAAGCCAACACCCCTCACGGCGCTGATCGCGAGCAGCGGACCGAGGTCGGTGAACAGTGCGTACAGCGGGCACGGCGCACCCAACGCCAGCAGACCAATGGCCAGGCCGCGACCGCTGCCGAGGCGACGTACGACCGCCGGCACCGTCGCCTGGGTGGCGACCGTGGACACCAACATGGCGGTGGTGACCAACCCGGCGGTCGACACCGACGCACCACCTTGGGCCGCCCACCACGGCAACGAGCCGAGCGTGGCCGCAAAGCCGGTGAAGCCGAGCAGCGTCACCATCAGCAGGCGGGTGATGCCCGGCTGCCGCCAGAGCGTGTCGACGACCTCGGCGCGCGGCACCACTTCACCCCTCTCGCTAGCAAGCAGCCGGTGGGCGCCGGACCAAGGCGACGGTAACGTGCAGAGGTGACACTCTCAGACAAGAAGGTCCTGCTCCTGGCCGCCGACCTGTTCGAGGACATGGAGCTGCTGTATCCGCTCCATCGCCTCATCGAAGAGGGGGTGGAGGTGACAGTGGCCGGGCTCGACGACCATGCCGTGACAGGCAAGAAGGGGCACGGGCCGCTGCCGGTCGACACCACCGTGGACGGCTTGTCCGCCACCGACTTCGACGGTCTGGTGATCCCCGGTGGGTTTGCGCCCGACAAGCTGCGCCGCTCCGAGCAGGTGCTGACCCTCGTCCGCGACTTCGACACCGCGGGCAAGCCGATCGCGTTCATCTGCCACGCCGGCT
>JACCYS010000231.1 GCA_013696365.1 Nocardioidaceae bacterium | reverse complement strand
GGCGGCCAACACGTTCTTGCTGGCGTTCACTCGCTGCAACGTCTCATCCAGCCCGAGCCCGAGGACGGCCAAGAACAGCACGCCTTGAGCAGCACCGAAGTACCCGCCGTACACCGACGTCGCCATGACGCCCACCCACACCAGCCACGACCCGTGGTGACGGGGCACCTCCCCCTCGCGGCGGCGACGCATCCAGGCCGACAGCCTCGGTTGGGCCACCACGAGCAGGCAGCCCAGCAGGATCAACACGGGGACGACGGTCTCGAATACGGCCTCGTCGAGGGTCAACAGCAGGACGCCACCGAGAAGCCCGCCGAGCAGGGCTGCAACCCCGAGGCGCAGCAACCGGCCAGCCTGACCGGTGAGTTCACGGCGATACCCGATCGCCCCGGACACCGACCCCGGCACCAGCCCTACCGTGTTCGTGACGTTGGCGACGACCGGGCTGAAGCCCAGCGCCAACAACGTCGGGAAAGTGACGAGGGAGCCGGACCCCACCACGGTGTTGATCGTCCCTGCGGCTACTCCGGCGAGCAGCACCGCGACGACCTCCAGCAGGCTCACCCGGCGGTGGTGTCGTCCTCGCGCCGTACCGGGGGATCGACTGGCGGGTCGGGTTGTGGTGGTGTCACCTGCTGCTCAGCCACATCCCCGGCACGAGTTGCACCCGAATCCGGCCCCGTGTCCATCCCACCCGTCGCGCCGGGACGTTCGGGTTGGGCCGCCTCCTGGGCCGAGGCGATGGCAGCAGCGACCTGCTCGTGCGCATCCTGCAGCGAGCTGGGGGTCACACCGGTCGAGATCTCCGGGGTCGATGAGCCCATGTCCACGCGGGTGCGCGGGCCTTCGGACTCGGTCGGGATGCCGGACATCTGCGACATCGTCGAGCCCAGACCCTTCAGTGCGTCACCGATCTCGCTGGGGACGATCCACACCTTATTGGCGTCTCCCTCGGCGATCTTGGGCAGCATCTGCAGATACTGGTAGGCAAGCAACGACTGGTCGGGCGACCCGTCGTGAATGGCCTGGAACACGGTCTGGATCGCCTGCCCCTCACCTTGGGCGTGCAAGATGGCGGACTCGCGGTCGGCCTGGGCGCGAAGGATGGTGGACTCTCGAGCACCCTCCGCGCTCAAGATGGCAGCCTGCTTGTCTCCCTCTGCGGTGAGGATCGCCGACTGCCGGTGCCCCTCGGCCGTGAGGATCACCGCGCGCTTGTCCCGGTCGGCGCGCATCTGCTTCTCCATCGAGTCCTTGATCGACGGCGGCGGGTCGATACCTTTGAGTTCGACCCGGTTGACTCGCAACCCCCATTTGCCGGTCGCCTCGTCGAGCACCCCGCGCAGCGCCCGGTTGATGTCCTCGCGGCTGGTAAGGGTCCGCTCCAGCGTCATCCCACCGATGATGTTGCGGAGCGTGGTGGTGGTGAGCTGCTCGGTGCCCTGGATGTAGTTGGCGATCTCGTAGGTCGCGCCCACGGCGTTGGTGACCTGGAAATAGATGACGGTGTCGATGGACACCACCAGGTTGTCCTCGGTGATCACCGGCTGCGGCGGGAAAGAGACGACCTGCTCGCGCAGATCGATGGTGTAGCGCACCCTGTCGACGAACGGCACCACAACGCTGAGCCCGGCGGTCAAGGTGGTGCGGTACTTGCCGAAGCGCTCCACGATGCCCGCGCGCGCCTGCGGCACGATCTTAATGGTCTTGGTGAGCCCGACGACGACGAACAAGACGATCAGCAAAAACAGGACGGGCAGTGCAAGCTCCATGATTGTCCTCTCGTAGCGATGCAGGGGTGATGTGCTCGGCGAGGCGGCGCCAATCAGTCCATCGGGTACACCACCGCGGTCGCGCCGTCGATCTCGAACACTTCAACCTGAGCACCGGCATCGATGTGCATAGACGGGTCGAACACGCGTGCGGTCCACTCCTCGCCCGCGAGCTTCACCAAACCGTGCTGCTCATCGACCGGCTCAAGCACGACCGCCCGCTGCCCGACCAGGGTTGAGTGTCCGGTGGTCAGCTCGGGACCGTTGTGCAGCTTTTTCACCAAGGACGGGCGTACCAGCGCAAGCATGCCGGTGGCGACGACGAGGGCGACAAGCAGATCGCCCCACACCGGCAAGGACAACAACAGCGAGGACAGCGCACCGGCGCCCGCGCCGGTGCCCAACATGAGCAGCACGAGATCGAGGCTGATCATCTCGGCCAGCCCAAGCGCCACCATCAGGGCCGTCCAGACGGCCCAGGCGTTGTCTTGAAGCCAGTCCTCCACGTGCTCAGTCTAGTCAACGCGACAAGGCGTTACGGTGAGCGCGCAGGTCAGCTGCGGCGACGGGCCGACCATCTGCCCGCACTGCGTTCCAGCACCAACGGCAAGCCGAATGCCTCGCTCAGCGTCTCCGCTGTGAGCGCCTCGTCGACCGGCCCCGCAGCCACCACGGCACCAGCACGTAACAGCAACGCATGGTTGAAGCCCGGCGGGATCTCTTCCACATGGTGTGACACCAGCACCGAGGCCGGTGCGTCGATGTCGGCAGCCAGCGCGGTCAACGTGCTGACCAGGTCTTCGCGGGCGGCCAGGTCCAGACCGGCGCCCGGCTCGTCCAGCAGCAACAGCTCCGGGTCGGTCATCAGCGCGCGCGCCACCTGAACCCGCTTACGCTCACCCTCGCTCAGCGTGCCGAACGTGCGATCCGCCAGGTGACCGATCCCGACGTCGGACAGCAGCCCCCTGGCGCGGTCGTGGTCCGGCTCGTCGTACTCCTCCCACCAGCGGCCGACCACCGCGTACGCAGCAGACACCACTACGTCGGCGACGCGCTCCGCTGCCGGGATGCTGTCGGCCAGCGCGGCACTCATGAAACCGATGCGCGGCCGCAGCTCGAAGACGTCGACCGTGCCGAGCACCTCACCCAACACCCCGGCGACACCGGCGGTGGGATGCATCCGTGCGCTGATCATCTGCAGCAGCGTCGTCTTGCCAGCACCGTTGGGACCGAGCACCACCCATCGCTGGTCGTCGAGCACCGTCCACGAAACCTCATCGAGCAGCCGACTGCCACCGCGGGTGACGCTCACCTCTGCCAGCTCGACGACGGCGCTCATGAACTCCCTCGGCTCCGTTGCGGTCAGGACTCGCGCCGCCGGAGCGGCGGAGGCAAACCTACGGCACCTACGCTGAACGTCGTGACCGGACTGCCGCGCTCCGCACGCCTTGCGTCGTGGTGCAACGCGTGGCTGTCGGGGCGGTGCAGCCTCGACGACGCCCGCGACCAGGTCGTGGCCGACGACGCTGCGCACGACGTGCTCGGACTCGACGACGACCCCCTGCCCATCGTGCTTGCGCTGGGACGACTGCGCCGCAACGGCGCGCGGAGCGCCACACTGGCGCTGCCCGTCCCCGGCGACCCGGTCGGTCTGGGGGGACCATCGGACTTCAACCAGGCAGCCATCGAGGCCGGCGAGGCCGTGGTGGTCCAAGGCTGTGGCGTCGGGATGGTGCCGCTCGTCGTCGGCGCTGGGGTCACCTGGCGCACCTTTTCAGCCGTCTCGACGCCAACCCTGCCCGACATCACTGTCGCTGATCAGGAGCTGCGGGAGATGCTGCTGGAGAGTTCCGCGCGACTCGCCGACCTCGACGTGGCGAGCTGGCGACCGGAAGCTGCCGAGGGCCTGCAGGCGTTGCGGGACAGCCACCCGGCGCCGTTGGCGGCCGGCCACCCCGTCCGGGCACAGCGGCTGGCGGCACTGGGCCTGCGCTGCCAAGCGATCGCCGAGCTCGGCTTGGGCGACGACGGAGCCGCCGTGTCGGCATTCGAGGCCGCCGAGCGCCGGGACGCTCTGCTGCGCCTGGCGCGCAGTGCCCGGCACGCGTTGGTTGCGGCCTGTTCGGTGATCGATCCTGAGGTCGGGACAGCGGATGAGGCGGCCCGATGACCACCGACGGTCAAACCGCCCCCGCCGGCCCCACCGGCCCAGCCAGCCCAGACCGGCCGACCCTGCTCGTGACCCTTGCCGGTCCCGACCAGCCTGGGGTAACCGCGGCGCTTTTCGCAGCCTGCGCCGGATACCCGGTCGAGGTGCTGGACATCGAGCAGGTGGTGGTCCGTGGCCGGCTCGTGCTAGCGGTTTTGTTGACCGCACCGCCGGACCCAACCCGGGTGCACAAGGCGCTGCGGGCCGTCCTGGGCACAGTGGCTACCGATCGGGGTCTCGAGCTGACCATCGAGCAGGGCCTGGGCGACGCCGCCGCCCGCGCATCCGGGCGAGTACGGGTGACCGTGCTGGGTTCCCCGCTGCGACCAGCAGCAGTCGCGGCGGTGGCCGGCCGGGTCGCCGACACCGGGGCGAACATCGACCGCATCCGCCGAATCGCACGCTATCCCGTCACCGCGGTCGACTTCGACGTCTCCGGTGCCGACCCAGCCCGGCTGCGGCTTCTCCTGGCCACCGAGGCGGCGCACCAGCATGTCGACATAGCCGTCCAGAGCGCCGGGATCCATCGTTATGCGCAGAGACTCGTCGTGATGGACGTGGACTCCACCCTGGTGCAGGGCGAAGTGATTGAGATGCTCGCCGAGCACGCCGGTTGCTACGAGCAGGTCGCAGCGGTCACCGGACGGGCGATGCGGGGCGAGCTCGACTTCGAGTCGTCGCTGCGGGAGCGGGTCGCGCTGCTCGCCGGAGTGCCTGCTACCGCGCTGGACGAAGTGCGGGCCGCGCTCAAGCTGACTCCGGGCGCGCGCACGCTGGTCCGAACACTGCGAGGGTTGGGCTATCGCTTCGCCCTCGTCAGCGGCGGCTTCACCCAGGTGATCGACCCGCTCGCCGCGGACCTGGACATCCACTACACGGCGGCCAACACGCTGGAAATCCTGGACGGCCGGCTCACCGGCCGCCTGCTGGGGGCCGTGGTCGACCGGGCCGGCAAAGCGAAAGCGCTGCGCACCTTTGCCGCGGAGGCCGGCATCCCGATCGCGAACACGGTCGCCATCGGGGACGGCGCCAACGACCTGGACATGCTTGCAGCGGCCGGGCTGGGCGTGGCGTTCAACGCCAAGCCGATGGTCCAAGCGGCTGCGGACACCGCCGTCACCACTCCCTACCTCGACAGCGTCGCCTACCTTTTGGGCATCACCCGCGACGAGATCGAGGCGGCCAGCGTCGCTGAGGGCAGTGACTGACCCCCGCCCTCCACGGCGAGCTACTTCAGCCGCGCCCAACGGTGAAGGAGCTCAACCGGCAGCAGTCGATCACCATGTCGGACCATGGCCTGTCACTGGTCAGCACCGCCACCGACGCGGTGGGAAAACCACGGTCGCCCAGCCGCTGCAGGGCGCTGTCGTCACCACCGTCGGCAAGAGTGTGCACGGTGGCGTGCATGGTCGGGTTGTGGCCGACCACGATGGCCGCGGCCACATGGGCGGGTAGCCCGCGCAGCAACTCAACAACATCACTGACACCGGCCTCGTACAACTCGCCGACCACCCGCTCGTGCACGCCACCGGGCAACTGTGCAGCAACCTGCTGCCACGTCTCGTACGCCCGCGCGGCCGGCGACACCAACGCCACCACCGTCTCAGAGACACCTACCAGTGCGACGGCCGCCGCAGCACCGGCAGCCCACGCATCGGATCGACCCCGCTCGGTGAGCCTGCGGTCCCGGTCACGCGCGGCGGTGCTCTCGGCCTTGGCGTGCCGCACGATCAGCACCGTCCGGCGAGACGTAGAGGGTTCGGTCACCCGCTCACTGTCGCACGCAAATGCGGGGTCAGGGACGGCACCGTGCCCCCCCTTACGTGCAACGCGGGCCCAGTCGTGATCGACTCGTGGCAAGAGACGCTCGGTGAGAGGAGCACACAATGAGCAACGACGACAAGCTCAGCGACAAGGGCGAGGGCATGGGCGGCAAGGCCAAGGAGGCTGTCGGCGACGCCACCGGTGACGGGGCACTGAAGAATCAGGGCAAGCGCGACCAGTCGAAGGCTGACCTGAAGAAGGCCGGCGACAAGGTCAAGGACGCCTTCAAGCGCTGACTGGCATCATCCGACCGGGCGGGCCCGTTGCACGCGTGACCGGCCCGCCCCGTCAGGCACCCATGGCGTGATATCCGCCGTCCACATGCACGATCTCGCCCGTCGTGGCCGGGAAGAAGTCGCTGAGCAAGGCGGCAACCGCGCGGGCCGCAGGCTCTTGATCGGTCTCATCCCACCCCAGCGGCGCTCGCTCGCTCCACATCGACTCCAACTGCTCGAAGCCCGGGATGGCCTTGGCAGCCAGCGTCTTGAGCGGTCCGGCAGCGACCAGGTTGACCCGATGACCGCGCGGCCCCAAGTCCCGAGCCAGATAGCGGGCACACGACTCGAGGCCGGCCTTGGCCACCCCCATCCAGTCGTATGCCGGCCAGGCGACTGAGGCGTCGAAAGTCAAGCCCACTACCGAGGCACGCGGCGCAAACACCGGCAGGGCCGACGCGGTCAGCGCCTGCAGCGAGTACGCCGACACCTGCACCGCTTGGGCCACATCCGGCCACGGGGCAGTCAGAAACCGGTCGCCGAGCACCGTCTCCGGGTTGCCATAGGCGATGGAGTGCACGACCCCGTCGAGCGCCTCGACGTGCTCGCCGATCAACTCCGGCAGCCGGGCAAGATGCTCCTGGTCGGTCACGTCGAGCTCGATCACCGGTGTCGGCTCCGGCAGTCGGCTGACGATCCGCCGGGTGATGCCCAGCGCACGGCCGAAGTTGGACACCAGCACCTGAGCGCCCTGCTCTTGGGCGATCCGGGCCGTGGCGAAGCCGATCGACGAATCCATGGTGACCCCCGCCACCAAGATACGCTTACCGTCGAGAATGCCCATCAGACTGCCTGCCTCCGGTCAATTGTTGTCGTGCGTTCCTGCTTTGGTGCGCCCGGTCAGTGACCCATGCCCAGCCCGCCGTCGACCGGAACCAGAGCACCGGTGACATATCCGGCGGCGTCGGAGGTGAGGAAAGCGACCACCGACGCGACCTCCGACGGGTCGGCGAAGCGTCGCAACGGGATCTGCTCGCGGTACTGCTGCTGGGTGTCGCTGGGAATGTCAGCCGTCATGTCGGTCTGTACGAAGCCAGGAGCCACCACGTTGACGGTGATGCTGCGGCTGCCAAGCTCGCGAGCCACCGACCGTCCCAGTCCCACCAGGCCAGCTTTGCTCGCTGCGTAGTTGACCTGTCCCGCGGAACCGAGCATGCCCACCACCGACGACACCAGCACGACCCGTCCCCAGCGCTGCCGCAGCATGCCACGGGCGGCCCGCCGCACCACCCGAAAGCTGCCCGTCAGGTTCGTGTCCAGGACAGCGTCCCAGTCCTCGTCACCCATCCGCATCAACAGGGTGTCCCTCGTGATCCCCGCGTTGGCGACGAGGATCTCGACAGGGCCGTGCGCCTGCTCCACCTCGGTGAAGGCCCGGTCGACCTGGTCGGCGTCGGTGACGTCACAACGCACCCCGAGCGCGCCTGCCGGCGGCTCGCCGCTGCGGTGGGTGATGGCCACCTTGTCCCCGCGGGCAAGTAGTGCCTCGGCGACCGCCCGCCCGATCCCCCGATTGCCCCCGGTCACCAGCACCGACCTGCTCACTGCCACCTCCACGACGCCGACCCTGCCGGTGCCTACCGGCGACCCGGACGCTATCTCACTCGTCGTCCTCCAGTCGGAAGCCGACCTTCATCGACACCTGGAAGTGTTCGACCTCGCCGTCGAGGACGTGACCGCGGATCTGGGTGACCTCGAACCAGTCGAGGTGCCGCAAGGTGCGTCCCGTGCGTTGCACGCCGTTGCGTACGGCGGCGTCCACGCCGTCGGGAGAGGTGCCGACGATCTCGGTCACGCGGTAGGTGCGGTTTGCCATGCGCTGCCTCCTTGCTGCCGGGATGTGCTGCTGCTGCTGGGGTGTGCTGCCCCACATCATGCCCACCAGCGCTCGCCGTGCGGAGCACACAGACGTAGATTAGAGATATGGAACGACGAGAAGCTGCGGTCAGCATCACCTCCGCGCGGGCGTCTCGCAGCATCGACATCCGGAACCGGCAGACCCGCTATGTGGTGTCGATGCTGATCCGTACGGGTTGTTTTGTGGGTGCCGTCGCCGTCGACGGAGTGCTGCGTTGGGTCCTGGTCGCCGGTGCCATCGTCTTGCCGTACATCGCTGTCGTACTGGCCAACGCGGGAGTGCAGAAGGAGCCGCCGCCGCCCGCGACCTTCACCGATACCAGCCGCGGCGAATTGGGGACCTCCCCGCACTTCACCGCCAGGTGAAAGAAAGTTGGACCATTTTCCGGTAAGGACTGGTCCGGTACAGATTGGCGTGTCATGCTCAGCGCCGTGCTCCGTTTCCCCCGTCGGAGCACGTTGTGCCGGACGGCTCCCCCCGTGGCCGTCCGGCACACTTATGTCCGACGCCAGCGATGAAGGGGTGTCATGGACGAGCCGGAGATCTGCTCAGCGCGGGGCTGCCGTTCGCCGGCGGTGTTCGTGCTGGCATGGAACAACCCCAAGATTCACCCTGCCGAGCGCCGCAAGCAGTGGACCGCCTGCGCTGAGCACCGGGACACCCTGGCGAAGTTCCTCTCTGCCCGCGGGTTCCTGCGCGAGGTCACTGCGCTCGAGGGCTGACTCGCACCCCGGCTCAGCCACCGATTGAGCTCATCGGTCGCGACGGCTGCAAGAAACGCTCGTCATCGATCCCGTGGCCGGGTCGCTTGGACCACACGGCCCGCTGCCAGCGCCGAGCAATGTCGGCATCGTCAGCACCCGCTCGCAGCGCTGCCCGCAGGTCGGACTCCTCGCGCGCGAACAGGCAGTTGCGCACCTGCCCGTCAGCGGTCAAGCGCACACGATCACAGTCGCCACAGAACGGCCGGGTGACCGATGCGATGATGCCGACGGTCGCGGGGCCACCGTCAACAAGGAACAACTCGGCCGGTGCCGAGCCGCGCGGCTCCACCGCCGGGCTCAGGTCAAAGTGTGCCGACAGGCGCTCAAGGGTCTCTGCTGCGGTCACCATCGTGGAGCGGTCCCACCCGTGCTGAGCGTCCAGCGGCATCTGCTCGATGAAGCGCAATCGGTAGCCGTGCGCGATACACCAGCGCAGCAGTTCGGGTGCTTCGACGTCGTTCAGCCCGCGCAGCAGTACGGCGTTGACCTTTACCGGCTCCAGCCCGGCGGCGCGAGCGGCGTCGAGCCCGGCAATGACATCGGCCAACCGATCCCGCCGAGTGACGGTGGCGAAAGTATCCGCACGAACCGAGTCAAGGCTGACGTTGATGCGGTCAAGCCCAGCCGAGGCCAAGGCCAAGGCCGAGCGGGCCAGTCCCAGCGCATTGGTCGTCATGGCGATCCGCGGGCGCGGCGCCAACCCCGCGACGCGTGACACGATGCCGACCAGCCCTCGGCGCAGCAGCGGTTCACCGCCGGTGAACCGCACCTGCCGCACCCCAAGACGCTGCACCGCGATGCTCACCAGCCGGACCACCTCATCGTCGGTGAGGGTGATCTCGGAGGCCATCCACTCCAACCCCTCCGCCGGCATGCAGTAGTCGCAGCGCAGGTTGCAGCGGTCGGTCAACGACACCCGTAAGTCGGTTGCGACCCGACCGTGCTGATCCAGCAGGTTGTCCATGACCGCATGCTACGTCGCGGGTATCGTCGGGTGGTGTACCGCTTCTTGCTGACCCGGCGATGGCTGGTCCTCGCGGTGATCGCAGTACTCGTCGCGGTCGGGTGTATCCGGCTGGGGCTGTGGCAGCTGAACAGGCACGCAGATCGCCAGGCCGACAACGAGATCGTCGAGACCAACGTGGCCACGGCACCAGTGCCCATCACTGATGCGGTGCCGGTCGGCGACTCCCCCAGCGATCGGCAGCAGTGGCGCAGCGTCAGCCTGAGCGGTCGCTACGACCCCGTTGCCACAGTACTGGTGAGATACCAGAGTCTCGGCTCGCTTCGGGGCGTGAACGTGCTGGTGCCGATGTGGCTCGCTGACGGCTCGGCGGTGCTGGTGGACCGCGGCTTCCTCGAATCGTCCGCCGGCACCCCTGACCGTGCCGACGTGCCCGCACCCCCCGACGGTCCGGTCGAGGTCACCGGTTGGCTGCGCGTGGACAGCGACGCACCGCCAGAGGCAACGCGTCCCATCGACGGCACCGTCAGGGCGGTCGTGGCAGCTGCCCTTGACGACGCCGTGGGCGCCCCGCTGCGCGGCGGCTGGGTGCAACTCACCAGCGAGTCGCCCGCGGGCGAGCAGGGCTTGTTGCCGCCCGAGCCGCCCGAGACCGACATCGGACCGCACCTGTTCTATGCCTTGCAGTGGTTCCTGTTCGCGCTGCTCGGGCTGCTCGCGTACGGCTGGTTCGCCTTCGACGAGGCGCATCCGTACCGCCGGCGAGCGCAGCTTGGCGACGAGGAGCCGCGGCAACCGCCCAGCGAGCGGTCAGTCGTCCACCAAGGAGGCCATCCCTGAGGCCATCTCGTCCCGCTGCTGCGGCTCACAGCCGACCGGCTGGCGGGGACGGTCCAGTTTCGGTGACTTGTCGATTCCTCGCTGCGCGGTCTCGCCGTCGACCAGATCCACCTGCTCGCCATAGTGATAGATCGTGAGTCCGCCACCACTGGTGGTGTAGGAGGCGCTCGTCGGGGTGACCTCCACCTGCAGCCGCACCTGCTCTCGAAGCAGGCCGAACGACAAACCGTCCAGCCCCTCCGGCAGGGCCGGCGCAAAGCGCATGTCGCCGTCGTCTCGCAGGCCGCCGAACCCCTGCACCAAGGCGATCCAGGCACCGGCGAGCGACGCCATGTGCAGCCCGTCGCCGGTGTTTCTGGCGATGTCGCGCAGGTCCATGAACGCGGCCTCGCTGGCATAGTCGTAGGCCAACCCCAGGTGGCCGACCTCGGCGGCAACGACGGCCTGGGTACAGGACGACAGCGACGAGTCACGCATAGTGAGCGCCTCGTAGTACTCGAAGTCCCTGCGCTTCTGCTCCGCACTGAAGGCATCGCCGCACATCTGGATCGCGAGCACCAGGTCGGCTTGCTTGAGGACCTGTTTGCGATAGATGTCGAAATAGGGGTAGTGCAAGAACAGCGGACGATGCTCGGGCTCGGTGCCCTCGAAGTCCCAGATGGCCAGGTCGGTGAAGCCCTCCGACTGCTGGTGCACACCGAGCTCCTCGTCATAAGGGATCAGCATTGCGCCGGCCGCATCCCGCCACGACGCCGCTTCCTCGGCATCGACGCCCAAGTCGGTGGCCTGCCGGTGGTGCCGCGCCGACGCCTCGGCCGCGGCGCGCATGTTTTTGGCGGCCATCAGGTTGGTGAAGACGTTGTTGTCCGCGATCGCGCTGTACTCGTCCGGACCGGTCACGCCGTCGATGCGGAAGCGCCCGTGCCGGTCGTGCGAGCCCAGCGACCGCCACAACCGAGCCGTCTCCACCAGCAGCTCGAGGCCCACCTCGCGCTCGAACGCCAAGTCACCGGTGGAGTGGATGTAGTGCACGACGGCGTGCGCGATGTCGGCGTTGATGTGGAAGGCCGCCGTACCGGCCGGCCAGTAGCCCGAGCACTCTGCACCGTCGATGGTGCGCCATGGGAACGCCGCTCCGGCCAGCCCGAGCTGCTGGGCGCGCTCACGGGCAACGTCGAGCGTCGAATGCCGCCAGCGCAACACGTCCGCGGCAGCGTCCGGCACGGTATGACTGAGCACCGGCAACACGAAGGTCTCGCTGTCCCAGAAGCAGTGCCCGTCGTAGCCTGGGCCGGTGAGCCCCTTGGCCGGCACCGAACGGCGCTCCGCCCGGGCAGCACTCTGCAACACGTGAAACAGCGCGAACCGGACCGCTTGCTGCATCTCAGGGTCCCCGGTCACCACGACGTCGGCGCGGTCCCAGAAGTCGGCCAGATACTCCTGCTGCTCGGCGAGCAGCCCCTCCCAGCCGGTGTCCCGGGCGGCGGTGAGCGCCGCCGCCACCTGGTCCCGCAGGGCGGGTGCGGAACGCTGGTGGGACCATCCGTAGGCCACGTACTTGACCACTCGCAGGGTCTCGCCGGCCTTCAGCCGAGTGGAGATCGTGGTGCGGGCCCACTCCTCGTTGGCCTTGGACTCCATCGACACCTTGTTGGGCGACTTTGACTCATGGTCCATGGCCGAGGCGATGCGCTGGCCACTCACCCGGGTGTGGTGCACCATGCTGGCGAACGCACCGTGGGTGCCGCTCATCTCATGCTCCAGCGGCGCCTGCAGGGCCGCCGCCACTCGCGGGTCGTCGGTGGTGACGGGCACGTCCTCGTTGGCGACCAGGCCGGACTGCACCACAACCCGCGCTTCATCGTCGACGGGCTCGATCTCCATACAGAACGCGGCGATGGCGCGCTGGGTCAGCGACACCATCCGCCAGGTCCGGATCCGCACCCGCTTGTAGGCCGGTGAGCTCCACTCCACCTCACGGCTCAGCACACCGGTCTTGAAGTCCAGCGTGCGCTCGTGCTGGTGCAGCTCGCCGTAACGAACGTCTAGCGGTTCGTCGTCGACGAGGACCCGCAGCAGCTTGCCGTCCGCCACGTTGACGATCGTTTGACCATCCTCGGGGAAGCCGTAGCCGGCCTCCGCGTACGGCAGGGGGCGACGCTCGTGCACACCGTTGAGGTACGTGCCGGGCACCCCCGACGGCTCCCCCTCGTCCAGGTTGCCGCGCAGCCCGATATGCCCGTTGGATACCGCGAACAGCGACTCCATGCGGGCGAGGTTGTCCAGGTCGAGCCGGGTCTCACGCAGGCACCAGGGCTCGACGACCAAGGCATGCTGGTCGCGGCTCATGACCGCAGTTCCGCCAGATCGGTGACCACAACGTCGGCCCCGTGCGCCTTCAGTGCGGCACCCTGACCGACCCGGTCGACACCGACCACGATCGCGAACCCGCCGGCCCGTCCTGCCTCGACCCCGACCAGTGCGTCCTCGTAGACGGCGGCCTCGTCCGGCTCGACGCCAAGCTCGCGGCCACCGTGCACGAACGTGTCCGGGGCGGGCTTGCCGGGTAGCCCGAGCTCACCCGACACCTTGCCGTCCACGATTACGTCGAAGAGGTCGCGGATGCCGCTGACCTGCAGCACCTCCTCAGCATTGGCCGACGAGGAGACCACAGCGGTCGCCAGCCCGGCGTCCCGGCAGGCACGCACGTAGTCGACCGACCCGTCGAAGACGACTACGCCGTCCTCACGGATGCGGCGGTGCACGATCTCGTTCTTGCGGGTGCCCAGACCGTGGACCGTCTCGACGTCGGGTGAGTCGCCGGGGCTGCCGTCTGGCAACTGAATGTCGCGCGCGGTGAGGAAGTCGCGGACCCCGTCCTCGCGCCGCTTTCCGTCCACGTGGGCGATGTAGTCGTCGCTGCTGAACGCCACGAATTTTTCGTCGTCACGCTCGGCCCGCTCCTGCAGATAGGCGTCGAACATCTCAGCCCACGCCGCCGAGTGCACAGCCGCGGTGTCCGTGATCACCCCGTCGAGGTCGAACAGGCAGACCTTTACCTCCGCCGGTAGCCCCAGAGACGTGGGCTGCACGCGGTCTGGCATTGTCGTCACCGTTCGTCAGGGCATGCGTCGCCGCGGCCAAAAACCGTCCTCAGTGTGCTCGTCGCGGCAGCCTCATGCACGCCGAATCGCCGAATCTCGGACCAGCGCCTCGAACAGGCGCAGGTCGGACCCGACCTCCGGGTGCCACTGCACGCCGACTCGGAACCGCGCCGCAGGATCCTCGAATGCCTCCACCACGCCGTCGTCGGCCCACGCCGACGCCTGCAGGCCGGGATGCTGCCACACCCCCTGGTGGTGGTAGGACGCCACCTCCACCCAGTCACCGAGGACCGCCGCCAGCCGCGACCCGGGGCGGGTGCGTACTCCGTGACTGCCATAGACGGCTGGTGCCGGTGAGTGTCGATCGGCTCCCAGCCGGTCGGGCAGGTGTGGCTCCAACGTCCCCCCGGCGGAGACCGCCATCACCTGCATTCCCCGGCAGACACCCAGCACCGGCAGGTCGCGCTCGTGAACCAGCCGAGCCAAGGCCAGCTCGGCGCCGTCCCGGTCGGGTCTGCTGGGTTGTGCGCACGGATGTGGCTCGGCCCCATACCTGGCCGGCTGCACGTCGGCGCCACCAGACAGGACCAGCCCGTCAAGGCGGTCCAGCAACGCCCCGACGTCCGCGGGTGAAGGGTCCGGTGGGCCTGGGGGCAGAACCACCGGCAGCCCGCCGGCGGCGTGCACCGCAGACACATACGCCACCGGCACCAAGGCAGCCGGGACGTCTCGCCAGACCGCCCACGACGCCGGCTCCACATAGGCGGTGATGCCGATGACCGGTGGGCTCATTGCGGGGTGGTGTACGCGCTGCTGATCCCGCCGTCCACCAGGAAGGTGGAGGCCGTGATGAAGCTCGACTCGTCGCTGGCGAGGAACAGCGCGGCGTTAGCGATCTCAATGGGGTCGGCGAAGCGACCCATCGGCACGTGCACCAGCCGACGCTGCGCACGCTCGGGATCCGAGGCGAAAAGCTCGCGCAACAGCGGGGTGTCGACCGGCCCTGGACACAAGGCGTTCACCCGGATGCCCTCGCGGGCAAACTGCACACCCAGTTCGCGGGACATGGTGAGCACCGCCCCCTTACTGGCCGAGTAAGAGATCTGCGACGTGGCGGCACCCAGCACAGCGACGAACGAGGCAGTATTGATGATCGAGCCGCCGCCCTGCTTGCGCATCTGCGGGATCACCGCCTTGCAGCACAGATAGATGCTGGTGAGGTTGACCTCCTGCACCCTGCGCCAGACGTCGATGTCAGTGTCCAGGATTGAGCCGTCCTCCACCGGCGAGATGCCGGCGTTGTGCACCGAGACGTCCAGGCTGCCGTAGCGGTCGACTGTCTCGGCGACCATCCTCGCCACCTGTCCGGCGTCGGTGACGTTGCAGTGCACGTAATGCCCGCGCACCTCCTCGGCCAAGTGCTTGCCGCGCTCGTCGTCCAGGTCCGCCACCACCACATGGGCGCCCTCATCGGCGAACCGGCGCACCGTCGACGCCCCGATACCGCTGCAGCCGCCGGTCACCACCGCCGTCTTGGCCTCGAGACGCCCCGCACGTGCTGGCATGGTCAGTTCCTTTCGTCGTGTTGGGCAGCTGGGTCGTCAGCGCTCGGTGGCGATGAAGACGTTCTTGATCTCACTGAAGGCCTCCAACGCATCCGGGCCAAGCTCGCGACCCAGACCGGACTGTTTGTAACCGCCGAACGGGGTGGAGTACCGCACCGACGCATGTGAGTTGACCGAAAGATTGCCCGCCTCCACCGCGCGGGCAACTCTGAGTGCGCGACCCACATCGTTCGTCCAGATCGACCCGGACAAGCCCAGCTCGCTGTCGTTGGCCATCGCCACTGCCTCCGCCTCGTCGTCGAAGGGCAACACAGCCACCACCGGACCGAAGACCTCCTCGCGCCACACCCGGTCGCTGGCGGCATGCGGCAACACCACGGTGGGCGGATACCAGAACCCGGCTCCGTCGGGTGCGGTGCCACGAAAGGCCACCTCGACCGCATCGTCAGCGACGTAACCGCCGACTCGATCGCGGTGCTCGGCGCTGATGAGCGGGCCCATGTCGGTGGCCTGCGCGCCGGGGTCCCCCACCTGCACGGCAGCCACTGCCGGCTCGAGCAGTTCCAAGAAGCGGTCGTACACGCTGGCCTGTACAAGGATCCGACTGCGCGCGCAGCAGTCTTGACCGGCGTTGTCGAAAACCGCACCCGGTGCGCTGGCAGCAGCCTGCTCCAGATCTGAGTCCGCGAAAATGATGTTGGCGCTTTTGCCTCCGAGCTCCAACGTGACCCGCTTCACCTGCGGCGCCGCCGTCGCCAACAAGCGCGTGCCGACGGCGGTCGAGCCGGTGAAGCAGATCTTGCGGACCAGCGGGTGGGTGACCAGCCGCTCCC
Source organism: Nocardioidaceae bacterium (assembly GCA_013696365.1). GTDB lineage: Bacteria > Actinomycetota > Actinomycetes > Propionibacteriales > Nocardioidaceae > JACCVL01. The sequence continues at coordinate 12,169 of JACCYS010000231.1, read as the reverse complement.
CCACCACCGACCCCTTGCCCGGCAGCACCGTCAGCACACCGTCCGGGATGCCCGCCTCGCTCGCCAACTGGCCGATGCGTACGGCGGTCAGCGGGGTCAGCTCGGCCGGCTTGACCACCACGGTGTTACCGGCCGCCAATGCGGGTGCCACCCCCCAGCCGAAGATCGGCATCGGGAAATTCCACGGCACGATCACACCGACCACGCCGAGCGGCTCCTGGAAGGTGATGTCCACGCCACCCGCGACCGGTATCTGCCGGCCGAACGCCCGCTCGGGTGCAGCGGCGTAGTAGTGCAGCACGTCCGCGACGTTGCCGGCCTCCCAGCGCGCGTTGCCGATCGTGTGCCCGGCGTTGCTCACCTCAAGCGCGGCAAGCTCCTCGATCGCCTCGCCCACCGCGTCCGCGAAGCCTCGCAACAACCGCCCCCGGTCGGCCGGCGACACTCTCCGCCAGTGGTCCAGTGCCCGATGCGCGGCCTCAACCGCGAGGTCGGTCTGCGCGACGTCCGCCTGCTCGACAGCGATAAGCGGACTGCCCGTGGTCGGGTCGATCACCGCATAGCTCGTGGACGCCATCGCTCAGAGCCTCTCGAAGCCGCGGACGCGCTCCCAGTCGGTGACGGTCGCGTCATAGGCAGTGAGCTCAACGTCCGCGTAGTTGGTGTAGTGCGCGACCACCTCGTCGCCGAGGATCTCGCGGGCCACCTCGGACTCGGCGAAGAGGTCCCGCGCGGCCCGTAGTGAGGTGGGCACCTGGCGGTGGTCGGAGGTGTAGGCGTTACCCTCCATCGCCGGCCCAAGCGGCAGCTCCTTCTCGATCCCTCGCAACCCGCTGCCGAGCATGGCCGCGATCGCCAGGTAGGGATTCACGTCGCCACCGGGCAGCCGATTCTCCATCCGCAGCCCCGCACCGTGCCCGACGACCCGCAGCGAGCAGGTGCGGTTGTCGTACCCCCACGCCGTCGAGGTCGGGGCGAAGCTGCCGGGCTGGAAACGCTTGTAGGAGTTGATATTCGGTGCATACATCAGGGTCAGCTCACACATGGTGTCTTGGACGCCGGCAAGGAAATGCTCGAACAGCGCCGTCTGCCCCTCCCCCTCGTCGAAGACCGTGGACCCGTCACTGCCCCGCAGGCTCATGTGGATGTGGCACGAGTTGCCCTCGTTCTCGTCGAACTTGGCCATGAAGGTCAGGGCCTTGCCGTGCAGCGACGCGATCTCCTTAGCACCGTTTTTGTAGATCGAGTGGTTATCCGCGGTCCGTACGACCTCGTCGAACTTGAAGGCGATCTCGTGCTGGCCGAGGTTGCACTCACCCTTGGCCGACTCGACGGTCAACCCGGCCTCGTACATGCCGTTGCGGATGTCGCGCAGCAGCGGCTCGACACGTGCAGTGCCGAGCAGCGAGTAGTCGACGTTGTACTGGTTGGCTGGGGTGAGCCCGAGGTAGCGCTTGTCCCACGCGTCCTCGAAGGTGTTGTTAAATACGATGAACTCCAGCTCGGTGCCAGCGAAGGCGACCAGTCCGCGCTCGGCGGCCTTGGCGACCTGGCGACCCAGCACAGCCCGTGGGCTCTCGACGACCGGCGAGTGGTCCTCGTCCAGCCACACGAGATCGCACATCACGGCAGCCGTACCCGGCAGCCATGGCGTCAGGTGCAGGGTGGACATGTCGGGCACGAACTCCATGTCGCCGTACCCGCGCTCCCACGAGCTGATCGCGTAGCCCTCGACGGTGTTCATGTCGACGTCGACGGCCAGCATGTAGTTGCAGCCCTCGGTGCCTGCCTCGAGCACGGAGTCCATGAAGAATTGTGCATGGATCCGCTTGCCCTGCAGCCGGCCCTGCATGTCCGGGAAGGCCACCACCACCGTGTCCACCTGCCCGGTGGCGACATGCTCGCGCAGTTGCTCAACGCTCAGCCTGTTCTCGTTCGCACTCACAGCGGCCTCCCGGGCCTTGGCAGGTAGACGGCCACAGCGGCCGCTCAATGGGTCGATCATGAACCATTGCGGGGAGACAAGCACCGGCTAGGCTCGCTGTCAATCGCCGCCGTCACTGAGCGGTCCACCGTCGGCGTCAGGAGGTCACCGATGACCGTGCTGCGCGCCGATGTCGCACTGCTGCGGCCGGTGCGCGAGGGCAACGCCTTCGAGGACACCGTCGAGCGGGTGCTGCAGGTCATCAAACTCGGCGTCGTGGCGGTGGGCGATCGGCTGCCTCCCGAGCGTGAGCTCGCGCTGCGCCTTGGGGTCAGTCGGGTCACCCTGCGGGAGGCTATCCGCGCCTTGCAGGACGCCGGTTATGTGGAATCTCGCCGAGGCAGGTACGGCGGCACCTTCGTACTGGCTGCGCCGTCGCCGCCGCGGCCGCGGGCCCGGCGGACCACCGCACAGCTGCTCAGCAGACACGGTGGGTCGACCCTGGACGACGTCCTCACCTACCGCCGGGTGCTCGAGGTCGGGGCTGCCGAGGTGGCGGCCACCAGATCGCTCATTGACTCCGAGGTGCGGCATCTGCACGAGATGCTGGCGCAGACCAGTGTGGCTGAGCCGGCCGACTACCGGCGGTGCGACTCTCGCCTGCACCTGGCGGTGGCAGAGCTGACCGGTTCACCGCTGGCCACCGCTGCCGTCGCAGACGCGCGCACCAAGGTCAACGAACTGCTGGACTCCATCCCACTCTTGGCCGGCAACATCAGGCACTCCAACCAGCAACACGAGCGCATCGTGTCGGCGATCGTCGACGCAGACCCACCACGCGCCCGAGCCGCAATGGCAGAGCATCTGGACGGCAGCTCGGCCCTGTTGCGCGGTTTTCTGCAGTGACACCCTTGACACGAGCGCCCTTGCTGCGTGAGCCTTCGTTCAGTCCGGCAATGGTCTGACTTCGCTCCTTTACCGGGAGGTCCTCGTGTCCGCAGATCGTCGACGTTCGAGCGGGGTCGAGTACGACTCGTCGGTTCAATCCGACTACCTCGACCACCGCCAGCTGCAGAGTGGCTCGGTCGGCTGGGTGCTGCTCGCCGGGCTCGGGGTGGCCTACGTCATCTCCGGCGACTTCGCCGGCTGGAACTTCGGACTCGACGAGGGCGGCTTCGGTGGGCTGCTGATCGCCACCGTGCTGATGGCCATCATGTATACCGCGATGGTGCTTGGGCTGGCCGAGCTCGCCTCAACCATCCCGGTGGCCGGCGCGGGTTACGGCTTTGCCCGCCGCGCCCTCGGACCGCTGGGCGGGTTCGCCACCGGCACCGCCATCTTGATCGAGTACGCCATCGCCCCCGCCGCGATCGTGGTGTTCATCGGCGGCTACGTGGAGGCGCTCGGACTGTTCGGGCTGACCACTGGCTGGCCGGTGTACCTCGCCTGCTATGCGATCTTCGTCGGCGTACACCTCTACGGTGTCGGTGAGGCGCTCAAGCTGATGTTTGCGATCACCGCGGTGGCGGTGGTGGCCCTGGTGCTTTTCGCCATCGCGATGGTGCCCAAGTTCGACGTGGGCAACCTCACCGATATCCCGGTGGACTCCGCGGCGATGGGGTCGTCGCCCTTCCTTCCCTTCGGCTTCGCCGGGGTGATCGCTGCCTTCGTCTACGGCATCTGGTTCTTCCTCGCCGTGGAGGGTGTCCCGCTGGCTGCCGAGGAGGCGCGTGACCCGAAGAAGGACATGCCGCGCGGCATCATCGTCGCGATGGTGGCCCTGCTGCTGTTCGCGGCGCTGATCCTCCTACTGGCGCCCGCGGGCGCCGGTGCGGAGTCGATCAGAGCTTCCGACAACCCGCTGCCGGAAGCATTGCGCCAGGCCTACGGCGGGAACACCTGGATGGCGAGCTTCGTCAACTACGTCGGCCTGGCCGGGCTGGTGGCCAGCTTCTTCTCGATCATCTTCGGCTACTCCCGCCAGCTGTTCGCGCTGTCCCGGGCGGGCTATCTGCCGCGCATGCTGGCGCTGACGAGCAAGCGACACACCCCGTGGGTCGCCCTGCTGGTCCCGGCCGGCATCGGCTTCCTGCTGGCGGCGATCACCCAGGACGGCGCGCTGCTGATCAACATCGCCGTGTTCGGCGCCACGGTGTCGTACGTACTGATGATGGCAAGCCACATCGTGCTGCGCCGACGCGAGCCCGACCTGGAACGCCCGTACCGCACCCCCGGTGGCATCGCGACCACCGGAGTCGCACTGGTGCTGGCCTGCCTCGCTGTGGTCGCCACCTTCTTCGTGGACGTGAAAGCAGCCGGCATCACCGCGCTGGTCTTCGCCGCCTTCCTCGCCTACTTCTGGTTCTACAGCCGGCACCGGCTGGTCGGGGTGGCGCCGGAGGAGGAGTTCGAGTCGATCACCTCTGCCGAGTCTGAGCTGCGCTGAGGTAGCCGCGCCGGACTAGCTACGCCGGGCTAGCCGGCACACGCATCGGCGCGGCACAGCCACAACCGATCCAACCGGTCCTGCAGTGCCAGCTGAACGTCGGCGGACCCGGACTGTCCGTACACGTTCGTCAGCTCGTACGGGTCGCTCTCAAGGTCGTACAGCTCGTAGGACTCGCGCTTGTCCCAGGAGATGAGTTTCCATCCGTCGCTGACAATCCCGCGGTACTTCCAGGTGACGTCCTCGACCGCGCGCGGCGGGGCATAACGGATGGCACCGTCGTTCTCGGCGTCAATGGGAAGGTCGGCCTGCTCCAGCAGGACAGCCCGATCCGGATTCCCGTCCGGCCGCCCCGCCGACGCCAGCACCGACTGGCCGTCCATCGGGAAGCTGCTGGGGGTCCCCGTCATGTCGAGGATCGTCGGCGCGATGTCGTGCATCCCGGTGGCCGACGTCCAGGTGTTGCCCGACGGCACACCCGGACCGCTGATGAGCAGCGGGAGCCGACTGGCCGGCTCGTACGGCAAACCCTTCTTGCCTGGCAGCCGGTGCTCGCCCAGCAGGTAGCCGTTGTCGCTGAGGAAGATCACGTAGGTGTCCGCGTCCTGACGGGTGTCTCGCAAGGTGTCCAGCACGCGGCGCACCGCGCGGTCCGCGGAGGCCAACGACTCCCGGCGTTGCGCGTTGCGGATCACCTGCTTGAACTTCTGCTGCTGCGTGAGCGGTTCCAGGTCGGCGACCGGGCCGGTCTTGTCGCTGATGTCCGCCTCGTTGTACGCCGGGTTCGCCGCCGGCCGCGGGCCGCGGTACGTGCCGCGGTCAGGCCCGGGGACGAAGGGGCTGGTGATGCCGCTGTCGCCGTCGCCGCGCGGTTTGCCGTTGTGCGGCGTCACGAACGACAACGTCAAGAAGAACGGGTCGGCCGATCGGCGGCTGCGCTTGAGGAACCGGGCCGCCTGGGCGCCGAACAGCGTCGGACTGTTGACGCCATGGTTGCGCTGGACCACGCCGTTGTTGTTGGTCACCACCTTGAGGTAGTGATAGGTCCTGACGGCGGTCTTCCAGTCGTCCCACCCGGGAGGCACGTATGTCTGTGTCCGCCCGCGGTACCCGTTGAGGTACTTGCCGACGTGGCCCGTCCGGTAGGTCGGGTCGAGCACGGTCGCGAGCGTGGTGGACTCGCTGGGCTGGAAGCCCTGCCAACCACCGTCTGGCTGCGCGTTGGTCAGCACACCCGTGTTGTGCGGGTACTGGCCGCGCAGCATGCTGGCACGGCTCGGGCAGCACAGCGAGGTCGGTGCGTAAAAGTTCTCGTAGGAGGTGCCGCGGGCGGCGATGCGACGCTGCACGGTGCGCATCCAGTCGAGGTCGTCGCTTCGCATGTCGTCCATGACAATCAGTAGCACGTTCGGCTTGGCTGGTTGTCGTGGACGTGCCGCATCGTCGGCATTGACGCTCGGGCCCACCAGCATCGCGGCAGCCGCAAGGGCGGCCGAGGCCAACAGGGCGATCGATTTGAGGCGCACAGTTTTCACTGTGGCGGACAAACCGCGGCGAACCAGGCCCCAGCGGGGATGAATCGGTCGATCGGACGAGTGGGACAGGTCAGAAGGCCCGTATTGCTCCCCCATCGACCGGGATCATCACCCCAGTGATGTACGAAGCGGACGGCGACAGCATGAACGCCGCCACCGTGCCGAACTCGGCCGGCTCGCCGTAGCGGCGCAACGGAATGCCCGCCTCACCGGCTGCACGCGCAGCCGCGGGGTCCTCGGCGAGCTGGTCGAGCTCACGTACCCGCTCGGTGTCGATCCGTCCAGGCAGCAGCCCCAGCACTCGGATCCCGCGCGGCCCCAGCTCGTCGGCGAGCGTCTTGGCCACCATGGCCAGCCCTGGTCGCAGCCCGTTGCTGATGGCGAGCCCGCCGATCGGTTGCTTCACCGAGCTGGATAACACCAGCGCGATGGCCGCCCCTTCGTCGCACGCGACCGCGACTTTACGGGCCAGCCTCACGGCACCCAGGAACACCGACTCGAAGGCGGTCCGCCACTGCTCGTCGGTCGCGTCCATGGCCGCGCCGGGCGGCGGACCGCCGACGCTGAGCAGCGCGCCGTCGAGCCTGCCCCACCGGTCCCTGGCAGCGGCCACCAGCCGGTCGGCGGTCTCCGGGTCGGCGTTGTCGGACACGACCGGCAATACCTGGTCCTCGTGGCCGGTGCCCGCAAGCTCCGCGGCAGCAGCCCGCAACCGGTCATCGTCTCGCCCGGTGAGCACCACCCGGGCGCCGTCGGCGACCAGCGACTCGGCACCCGCCCGGGCGAGTCCCCGGCTCCCACCGGTGATGATGTAGACCCGCTCGCTCAGACCCAGATCCATGCTGCTCCTCGTCGTCGCCGATGTTCACCCGAGCATCGCATGTCAGTCACCGGCACATTCCCCGGCCGCCAGGAGGGGGTGCTGCCCTGGCAACATGAGCACACACGCTGCCGCAACCAGCACGTGGGTCACCGTTCGCCGTACGACTCGCCGAGCCGCTCCGCGGCTGCTCGCGCTGTCAGTCGCTGGGTTCACCGGCGGTTGGCTCTATGCCGGCAGAACCGCAGGCGCTGCGCCGTTCGCGCCCGGCTCGCTGCCGTCGGCGAACTGGGTGCGGTAGAGCTCGGAGTACAGTCCACCCGCCGCGACCAACTCGCGGTGGGTTCCACGCTCGACGACCCGGCCCTGATCGAGCACGACGATCGAGTCGGCATGCCGGACGGTCGACAGCCGGTGCGCGATCACCAGCGACGTACGCCCGGCCAGCGCCGCGTCGAGCGCCCGCTGCACCGCTGCCTCTGACTCCGAGTCCAGGTGCGCAGTGGCCTCGTCCAGCACGACGACTGCCGGGGCCTTCAGCAACAGCCGGGCGATGGCGATGCGTTGTCGCTCGCCGCCGGACAGCCGGTATCCCCGGTCCCCGACGACCGTGTCCAGCCCATCGGGCAGCGACTCGACGAGCTGGCTGATCTGCGCGGCCCGAAGAGCGGCCCAGACTGCCTCGTCGGTGGCCTCGGGGCGGGCGTAGCGGAGGTTGGCCGCGATCGTGTCGTGGAACAGGTGCGCGTCTTGGGTGACGTGTCCGACGACGTCGCGCAGCGACTGCTGAGACACCTCCCGGACGTCGACGTCGCCGACCCGGACGCTGCCGCTGTCCACGTCGTACAGCCGGTTCACCAGCTGAGTGATGGTGGTCTTGCCCGCGCCCGATGGGCCGACGAGCGCCACCAGCTGACCCGGCCGGACCTCGAGGCTGACGTTGCGCAGCACGTCATCGGACTTGCCTGTCTCGGTGCGGGCCACCGCCTCAAGGCTGGCGAGGCTGACCTCGTCGGCGGCCGGGTAGTGGAAGGTGACGTTGGCCATCTCGATGCCGACCGCGCCCGGGGGGAGCGTGCGGGCGTCCGCACGGTCGACGATCGCCGGCTCCAGGTCCAGCACCTCGAAGACCCGCTCAAAGCTCACCAGGGCCGTCAACACGTCCACCCGGACGTTGGCGAGCGCCGTCAACGGGCCGTAGAGCCGGCCCATCAAGGCGGCCAGCGCCAGCAGGGTGCCGACGCTCAGCGACCCGGCGATGGTGAACAGGCCGCCGACCCCGTAAACCAGGGCGGTCGCCAGCGCGGCGACCAGCGTGAGCGCGGAGAAGAAGACCCTGCTGCTCATCGCGATGCGCACCCCGAGGTCGCGCACGCCCTCGGCGCGGCGGGCGAAGACCGACTGTTCCTCGTCACTGCGGCCAAAGAGTTTGACCAGCAGGGCACCACCGACCCCGAAGCGCTCGGTCATGCCGGTGCCGAGCTCGGCGTTCAGAGCCATCTGGTCGCGGGTGAGCCCGGCGAGCCGCCGACCGGCCCACTTGGCCGGCAGCAGGAAGAGTGGCAGCAGCGCCAGCGCCACCACCGTGATCAGCGGAGACAGCAGGGTCATCGTGCCCACCACCAGCACCACGCTGACGACGTTGGCGACAACCCCGGACAGCGTAGAGGTGAAGGCCCGCTGGGCACCGATGACGTCATTGTTGAGCCGCGACACCAGCGCGCCGGTCTGGGTGCGAGTGAAGAAGGCGATCGGCATCCGCTGCACGTGGCCGTAGACCTGGATTCGGAGGTCGTAGATGAGCCCCTCGCCGATGCGAGCCGAATACCAGCGTTGCGCCAGCGTCAGTGTTGCCTCGGCAAACGCCAGCGCGGCGATGATGAGTGCGATCGTGACCACGACGCCCCGGTCGTTCTTGAGCACCCCGTCGTCGATGATCCGCTGGAACAGCAGTGGCGTTGCGACCACCAGCAACGAGTCTACGATCACCAACGCGAGGAAGCTCCAGATCTGGCGGCGGTAGGGGCCCGCGAAAGCGAAGATCCGGCGTACCGTCGCTCGGGAGACCGAGCGCGCCTGAGACGGGTCGGTGGCAAAGGATCGCAGCGTGTTCGCCCGCGTGGCTCCCGGCATCATCGCCTCACCTCAACGCCGACGCCGGAGGTCTTGTTCCGGTCCGCATAGGTGCGCATCAGCGCTCCTAAAGCCGGCATTGCGGAGGAACGCAACGTGCGGCTCGTCGTCCGGCGCCGCGTAGTCCAGCAGCCGGTCGACGTGGCGTGGGCAAGACGCAGCACATGGAGCCGCCACCGGTGCGGTACGTCGAAGAGCCTATCCGTGCATCAGACCTGCGGCTCATCCTCGAGGTACGGCTCCAGCTCGTCGGCTGCGGCGCCGAACACCCAGCTCAGCAGCAGGACGTCGTCGATATACCCACCAGGGCGGAAGTCCGGCACCAGATCAACCGGAGTGATGAGGTAGTCCAGCGAGGCGACGATCAGCCGCTCGCAGGCGGCGTGTCCAGCAGCCACACCCGGGTCGGCCAGCGCGTCGGGGTCCGTCTCCAGCCGGTGCGCCCGGTGCCGGAGAAACTTGATGGCCGCCGCCACCCGGTCGGCGATGGTCGATAGTGGTGGGTTCGCGTAGTCCAGTGCCTCGACGACCTCCGCGAGCCGGCGCAGCGCCGCGGCATCGTCGATGATCTTCGGCGCCCGTTCTCGGGAGTACCTGAAGGCGCTGCTCTCCAGCACCTTGGTGATGGTCGAGCGGGCCGTGCGGAACCTCGGCTTCCAGCTCTGCTCGTCCACCTGCCCACCCATCGTCATCGACGCCGCCCGGTGCGGCGGTCGGCGTGACTATGCCAGCGAACGGACAATGCCGCCAGACTCTCGCCACGAGTTGTCACCGTCTCCGTGCGTGAGAACGCGACGTGTCGGTGACAACTTGGGTCAGCGGTCGAAGGCGGCAGCCAGGTCACGCAGCCGGCTCGCCTGCACCGTCCGCTCGGCATGGCACTGCTGGTCGTACGAGCGGTCCGCGGCGTCCAGCAGCAGCTGCTTGGTGGCCGCCACCGCTCCATGCAGAGGCGCGGTCAGCGCCGCCACCAGGTCGGCCACCGACTCGTCCAACCGCTGGCTCGGCACCACCGCGGTCGCCAGGCCGAGCTCACGGGCCTCGGCAGCCTCGACCCACCGTCCCGTGGCACAGATCTCCAGTGCACGGGAGTATCCCACCGCATCGACCAGCGGCTTGGTCCCGCCGAGGTCAGGGACGATCCCGAGCGAGGCCTCGCGCATCGCGAAGCGAACGTCCTCAGCGACCAACCGCAGGTCGCAGGTTAGCGCCAACTGGAAGCCTGCCCCCACGGCTGCGCCCTGCACGGCGGCCACCGAGACGATGTCAGCCCGCCGCAGCCACCCGAAGCCGGCCTGGAAACCGCCGAGCACCTCGGCCAACTCCTCTTCGCCCAGCCCGGCCAGCTCCACCAGCGACGACTCCCCGGCGACCCCGCCAGGGGCGAACATGGCGCGGTCGAGCCCGGACGAGAAGGCCGGGCCATCTCCGCGGATCACCACGACCCGCACATCGTGGGTCAGTGCCGCACCGATAGCGGCCAGCGCCCGCCAGGTGGCGGGGGTCTGCGCGTTGCGGGACTCAGGGCGGGCGAGGCTGATTGTCAGCACCTCGGCCGCCAGCTCGAGACGCAGGCCAGCCGCGGCGAGCGACTCGGCGTCGGGATAGGTCATGACGGTGACCCTAGGCCAGCGCGACCAGTTCGGCGTACTCCTCGTTCCACAGATCCTCGGTGCCGTCCGGCAAGATCAGCACCCGGTCCGGGTGCAGCGCCTGCACGGCACCCTCGTCGTGGGTGACCAGCACGATGCCGCCCTCGTAGGCCCGGATGGCAGCGAGCACTTCTTCCCGCGAGGCTGGGTCCAGGTTGTTGGTCGGCTCGTCCAGCAGCAGCACGTTGGCGCTGGACACCACCAGCGACGCGAGCGCGAGGCGGGTCTTCTCACCGCCGGACAGCACCGCGGCCGACTTGTGGGCATCGTCACCGGAGAACAGGAACGACCCGAGCGCGCTGCGGGCCTGCGCATCGGTGAGGTGTGGGGCAGAGCCGTGCAGGTTCTGCAGCACCGTGCTGCCGGTGTCGAGCGTCTCGTGCTCCTGGGCGTAGTAGCCGAGCCGGAGCCCGTGCCCGGCGACAACCTGGCCGGTGTCCGGGGCGTCGATGCCTGCCAACACCCGCAGCAGCGTGGTCTTGCCGGCACCGTTGAGGCCAAGCACCACCACCCGCGAGCCGCGGTCGATCGCCAGGTCGACGTCGGTGAACACCTCGAGCGAGCCGTACGAGCGGGAAAGCCCCTCCGCCCGCAGGGGCGTACGCCCGCACTTGGCCGGCGCGGGAAACCGGATGCGGGCCACCTTGTCCGACGAGCGCTCGGCCTCAAGCCCGGCCATCAGCCGCTCCGCCCGCTTCGCCATGTTCTGCGCGGCCACCGCCTTGGTTGCCTTGGCTCGCATCTTGTCTGCCTGCACCAGCAACGCATCGGCCTTGCGCTCCGCGTTGTTGCGTTCCCGGTGCCGACGCCGCTCGTCGGTCTCGCGTTGCTGGAGGTAGGCGTGCCAGCCCATCGCATACACGTCAAGCTCGGCCCGGTTGGCGTCCAGGTGGAACACCTTGTTCACCGTCTGCTCGAGCAGCGCGGCGTCATGGCTGATCACGACCAACCCGCCCTGGTGCACCTTGAGGAAGTCGCGCAGCCAGGCCACAGAGTCGGCGTCAAGGTGGTTGGTGGGCTCGTCCAGCAGCAACGTCTCGGCGCCGGAGAACAAGATGCGGGCCAGCTCGACCCGGCGACGCTGGCCCCCCGACAGGGTGCCGAGAGGCTGCCCGAGCACCCGGTCAGGCAGGCCAAGGCTGGCCGACATCTGCGCCGCCTCCGCCTCGGCGGCGTAGCCACCACCAGCATGCAGCTCGGCGTCGGCGGTGGCGTAGCGGCGCATGGCTCGCTCGCTGCGGTCGGTGTCGGTGCTGCCCATCTCGTGTTCAGCGGCCCGCAGCCGGCGCACCACCTCGTCCAGGCCCCGCGCGGACAGGATGCGTTCGCGAGCCGACATCTCCGGGTCCCCGCTGAGGGAGTCCTGCGGCAGGTAGCCGACCGATCCGCTCCTGGTCACCAGACCGGCGGCCGGTTGTGCCTCGCCCGCCAAGATCCGCGTCAGCGTGGTCTTGCCGGCACCGTTGCGGCCCACCAGGCCCACGCGGTCAGCCGGGCCGACGCGGAAGGACGCGCCGTCGAGGAGCAGGCTGGCGCCCGCGCGCACCTGCAGCGACTGGGCGGTGATCACGGGAGCGTTCCTTCGGTCGGTGCGGCGAGATGGTGGCAGGCGGCGGCGCCCACCAGCACAGTTGTCACCGGCACGATGCGTTCTAACGC
>JACCYS010000224.1 GCA_013696365.1 Nocardioidaceae bacterium | reverse complement strand
TATGCGGCGTGGCTGGCCACCGCCGCGATTGACCGTGGGCTGCTCGGGCCGCGAGAGGGCGCGCGCCTGTGGGAGCGGCACCTACTGAACTGCGCTGCGATGGCCTCCTCCCTGCCTCGCGACGCGCACGTAGTCGACGTCGGGTCAGGTGCCGGGCTGCCGGGGGTCGTCTGGGCGGTGTTGCGACCGGATGTGCGAGTCACCGTTGTTGAGCCGCTGCTGCGGCGGATGAATTTCCTCGACGAAGTGGTGGACGACCTGCGGCTGGCCAACGTGGACACGCACCGTGCTCGGGCACAAGACCTCGCAGGTGAGCTCCGCGGGGATGTGGTCGCGTCCCGGGCGGTGGCGCCACTGGCAAAGCTTGCCGACTGGTGTCTGCCACTGCTGATGCCGGGAGGACAGATGTGGGCGATCAAGGGTCAGTCCGCCGAGACCGAGATGATGACCGCAATGCCCGATCTTCAGCGCGCCGGAGCTTCCGAGGTCGTGTTGGCCACGTACGGTGAGGGCGTCCTTAATCCGCCCGCGCGTGTCGTCCAGGTGCGCGTGTTGACCGCCTGATCGGAGGCCCGCGGTGCACCATGCCGCCATCATCGGTCCGGGGGTCCAGGTGTTTCCGCAGCTGGGCTGGCCCGCCGCAAGCGCTGCAGAGCCCACCGGGGGGCTCGGTTGGCCGTCAGTCGAGGTGGCCGCCGAGGTTTCCCGTGAAACATCGTCGCGGCCGCTGGCGCCGCGCCAGCACACCCCGCTGGCTAGCGAGATCGAACGACAGGTGCGCCTGGCGCGCACGTTGCGGTCGGGGGAGCCGCTGCCTAAGCCGGCCCATACCCGGGTGTTCGCAGTCGCTAACCAGAAGGGCGGGGTGGGCAAGACGACCACTGCGGTGAACATCGCGGCAGCCCTCGCCCAATCGGGGCAGCGGGTGCTGGTGGTCGACCTCGATCCGCAGGGGAACGCCTCGACCGCCCTTGCCGTTGAGCACACCGAGGGTGTGCCGGGTTCCTATGAGGCGGTCGTCGAGGGCAAAAACATTCGCGAGGTCGTACGGGAGAGCCCGCAACTGCCGGGACTCTCCGTGGTGCCGGCCTCCATCGACCTGGCCGGGGCCGAGATCGACCTCGTGTCACTGGTCGCTCGCGAGTCCCGGCTTCGCCGAGCGCTGACCGGCTACCTGGGGGAGACCGAAGACGCAGGTCAACGCTTCGACTACGTGTTCGTCGACTGTCCGCCGTCCCTGGGCCTGCTGACCGTGAACGCCCTGGTGGCCGCGGCCGAGATCCTTGTGCCGATCCAGTGCGAGTACTACGCATTGGAGGGGGTCGGCCAACTGCTGCGCACCACCGAGATGGTTCGAGCGCACCTCAACCCCGATCTGAGCATGAGCACCATCGTCTTGACCATGCATGACGCTCGTACCCGGCTCTCGGCCGGTGTCGCCGACGAGGTGCGGACCCATTTCCCAAACCAGGTGCTGCGCACGGCGATCCCCCGATCGGTACGGGTGTCCGAGGCACCCAGTCACCACCAGTCGGTGCTCACCTACGACTCCGGGTCCCCCGGGGCTTTGTCCTATCTTGAGGCCGCGCGAGAGATCGCCTGGCGCGGCAGTGGTTCGGGAGGTTCGGCATGAATGGAAAGCGCGGTCTTGGTCGAGGGCTCGGCGCACTCATCCCCACAGCGCCCTCGGGCGACCACGGGTCGGTGGGCATAGCCCCCGCCAACGGTCAGAACCAGCAGCACAACGGTGTCCAGAACGGTGCCGATACCGGTCCGGAAACCGTTGCCGGCCCGAACCCGTACTCGGCCGTTGACAACCAGCAGGTCGAGACCGGCGCGTTCTTCGCTGAGTTGCCGCTGGACTCGATCCGGCCGAACGCCCGGCAGCCTCGCCAGGTGTTTGAGGAGGCGGCGCTGGCCGAGCTGGTTGCGTCTATCACCGAGGTGGGCCTGCTACAACCGGTGGTGGTCCGACCGGTGGTCGGTGAGCCGACCGCGTACGAGTTGGTGATGGGCGAGCGGCGCTGGCGGGCCAGCCAGCGAGCTGGGCTGAGCAACATCCCCGCCATCGTCCGGGATGCGGGCGATGACCAGATGCTGCGGGACGCCCTGCTGGAGAATTTGCACCGCGCCCAGCTGAACCCGCTGGAAGAGGCCGCGGCCTACCAGCAGTTGTTGGACGACTTCGGCTGTACGCACGACGAGTTGGCTGGTCGCCTCGGTCGTTCCAGACCACAAATCACCAACACCCTGCGGTTGCTGCGACTCAGCCCGGCGGTGCAACGGCGGGTTGCTGCCGGGATCTTGTCGGCCGGACACGCCCGAGCTTTGGTGTCGGTGCCAGATCCTGTGGCTCAGGACCGACTGGCGCATCGCACGGTGGCAGAGGGGCTGTCGGTACGGGCGTTGGAGGAGGCCGTCACCGTCGGCGTCGCTTCGTCCAGCAACGGCACCGACACCGCACGGCAACCCCGCGTCGCGAGCAGCCGGCCGGTCGCCCCCGGCTTGCAGGATCTGGCTGATCGGTTGTCTGAGCGCCTCGATACGAGGGTGCGGGTCGACCTCGGGAAGCGAAAGGGTCGCATCACCGTCGAGTTCGCCACGCTGGACGACCTGGAGCGGATAATCAGCGTCCTGGATCCGCACCCAGCGGC
>JACCYS010000158.1 GCA_013696365.1 Nocardioidaceae bacterium | reverse complement strand
CTGCCCCGATGGTCAGGGGCGTGGCTACTATTAGCCAGATACCCCTGGCGCCCGATCCAGACGGGGGATAGGCTTATGGCACAACCGAGGTGCCCGACCGCTCGTCGTCGATGGTCACCAGGGTGCGTATAGTCCACAGATCACAACACCGGGGGGCCGTCGATAAAGGACGGGCGTACCGGTGAACGGGGGTTACACCATGGTCCGAACCTGCACTGTCCGCTGGGCGGGTCTGGCGATGAGCCTGGTGCTCATGCTGGCGACTGCCGCGGCGCTTCATGGCTCGGTGTCGCCCGCTGCCGCAGCACCGGGCGGGGGCAAGCCCCGCCTGGTCGTGTCGGCGCCGACGAGGGTTCCGGACGGGCAGGCGGTCGAGCTGCGCCTCAGCCTGCGTGGCGCGCCGGCGGACTTCGCCGGCTACGAGACCCAGCTGCGCTTCGACACCGATCGCGCACAGTACGCGGGTGTGCTGTCGAGCGGCACCGGTGTTGCCGACGTCGGCCGTGGTCTGATTGCCCTGGGCGGCGCCGAGCACGAGGACGGCGTGTCCTTCGGCTTTGTCAGCTGCACCTCGTCGAACTGCGTTCAGCCCGCAAAGGGCCGCCGGTCGGGCAAGAAGGCGCCCGGCTCCGTGGAGCTCGGAACGGTCCGCGTGCTGCCCTCCGTGGCCGGTCACCTACAGCTGGCCTTCGGTATCACAAAGATGGCCACCGCCGCCGGTGAGTCGCTGGCTGTCGCGGCTCCGAAGGCGTTCTCGGTCCAGGTCGGCGATTCGGACCGAGTGCTTCCGGCGCCGGCAAGTCGCCTTCCCAAGGTGCACCCCGCGCGGGCGCCCAAGGTGCAAGACCTCACCGGCGACCGGCAAGTCACCTACGCCGACATCATGGAGGTCAACCTGGCATGGCGTCTGGCACGTGAAACGGGGGCTACGTGCGCAACCGGGGCCAACGGTGCCGAGGACGTCGACAGTGACGGCTGCATCGACGTCGCCGACGTACAGCGTGTGGCTGCCGCCGCCGACCTTGCGCCGACGGTTGAGTCCAGCGCCCGTGAGGGCTCCACTTCGCTGAGTGCCACGGCTGACGCGAGTACCGCGGAGTCGACTCTGTTGGTCGTGGGCAGCACGTTGGTCGTGAACAGCACGGGTGACGCGGCCGACGCCAGCGGGACCGACGGTTCCTGCAGGACGGCGGCGGGTGACTGCACACTGCGTGCGGCCATCGAGGAAGCGAACGCCCAGTCGGGCGCCAACGCCATCCACTTCGCCATCCCTGGGACAGGTGTCAAGACCATCGCCCTGAAGAGCCGCCTGCCCACGATCGCCGACGCCAGCGGTCCGACGACCATCGACGGGTACACCCAAGCAGGCGCCACGCCCAACACCACCGACCCGCAGAGCAACGCCGCCATCAAGGTCGAGGTGCGCGGTGGCGGCGAAGATCTGTACGACGCCTTCAGCATCACGTCGTCCAACAACGTCCTTCGTGGCCTGGCGATCTACGGATCGAAGTGGGAGGTGCGGATCCTTGGCCTCGGGGCCGTCGGCAACACGTTGGAGGGCAACTTCATCGGCACGAACGCGGCCGGCAGCTATTTCTCGAGCACCAGGATCAGCCTGTCGGGTGGAGTCACGATCACCGAGGGCGCCACGCGCACCATGATCGGAGGGACCACCCTCGCGCAGCGCAACGTGGTGTCCGGCAACGCCTACATCGGCATCCTGCTCTACGACGAGCCTACGGATCACACGGTGATCCGCAACAACATCATCGGCTTGAGCCCGTCCGGAGGAAAGCTGGGCAACAAGAACCACGGCGTCGACATCAACGGCAACTCCTCTGACGCGCTGGTGGCGGACAACGTCATCTCCAACAACGGACGGGGAGGCGTCGAGCTGTCCCATGGTCGTGGGGTCACCCGCAATGAGGTCGTCCGCAACTACATCGGGACGCTGCTGGACGGCGACACCGTCACCAGCTACAGCGGAAACCTGATGTTTGGCATTCGCATGGAGGACAAGGTCACGGCCAACGTCGTCGCCGACAACGTCGTTGGGGCCAACAAGGTGGCCGGGATCAAGGTCGACAACTCCTACGAGAACCGGTTTGTGCGCAACCGCATCGGCATCGGTGTAGACGGAACTGCGCTGTCGAACGAAAAAACCGGCATCATGATCACTAACCACGCAAACAACACCATGGTAGGCCCCGACAACATCATTGCCCACAACCCGGTCGGCATCACGGTCAGTGGCAACGTCGACAACGACTACAACACCATCACCCAGAACTCCATCTTCTCCAACGTCGGCCTTGGGATCGATCTGGCGCCGGTGGCGGCGGTCAACCTCAACGACCCGGGTGACGGCGACAGTGGTGCCAACGATCAGCTCAACTATCCGAAGATGACAGCGGCGACAACCACCGCTGTCACCGGCACCGTCTGCGGCGGTTGCACCGTGGAAATCTTCAAGGCCGATGCAGGCAATGACGCCTGGGGAGAGGGCAAGACCCTCGTCGGCACCGCCGAGGCTGCTCCCGATGGCACGTTCGCGGTCGCGGTCACCGGGCAGGTGTCGAACGGCGACGTCGTTACCTCCACCGCAACCGACGACCTCGGCAACACGTCGGAGTTCTCCAACAACATCACGGTCGGCGAGTGAGCCGACGCCCGAGCCCCAGCTCGCCGCGGCCGCCGACACCTACGGCCGCGTGGTGACCGACGGCTGGGGTTCCGCCGACATCGGCGACGCCTACAAGCTGTACGGACCGGCCTCGCAGTTCGACGTGGCCGGTGGCGTCGGCACCGTCGAGGTGCCCCTCAACGGCGGCTACGGCGCCTACCTGCAGGAGTTGAGCACGCAAGACGTCGACATGGTGTTCGATGTCGCTACCGACCAGGAGGCGAGCGGCTACCGTCAAACGGTCATCGTCGCCGTCCGCAGCGTCGCCCGTAGCACCGAGTACCGGGGCAAGGTCCAGCTCGCCTCCGGTGGCGTGTACGTGCGGGCCGAGAAGATCCTGGGCGGCGCGACGACCGCCCTCAGCAGTCTGGTCAAGGTCAGTGGGCTGACGCATCAGGCGAACACGCCGCTGCGCATCCGCATGCAGGCGGTGGGCGAGGGTTCCACCACCGTCAAGCTCAAGGTGTGGCCAACGTCGATCGGCGAGCCGGCCAGCTGGCAGTACAGCGCCACGGACAGCGAGGCGCAGCTGCAGGCGCCTGGTGCGGTTGGCGTGCGCGCACAGATGCCGGGCGTGGCCGACAACGCCCCGGTCACCTACTCCTTCGACAACCTGTCGGTGACCACGGCCCCGTAGAGCGTGGCCACGCTGCGCCCCAGCGTGGCCACCCTGGTCAAGTTCAACGACGTTCTGGCCGATCGGACTCTCACAAGCCAGCACTGGGAGCCACATTGATGCCGGAAGTAGATGTCCACCCGCTTCGTCGGGTTGACGTGCTCGGGGTGCACGTTCACGCCATCGACATGACCGCCGCGGTGAGCACCGTGCAGCGCTGGATCGAGGACGAAGCTCGTGAGTACGTCTGTGTCACTGGCGTGCACGGCGTCATGGAATGTCAGCGTGACCCCACCCTGACGGCCATCCACAACGCTGCGGGGATGGTGACGCCCGACGGCATGCCCATGGTGTGGTCAGGACGCTGGGCCGGTGCTGCTGACACCACTCGTGTCTACGGTCCGGATCTCATGCTCGCTGTCTGCGAGCTGGCCGCACAGCGAGGTTGGCCGTCGTTCTTCTACGGAGGTCGCGAGGGCATCGCCGATCTCCTCGCCAGCCGCTTGCAGGCGCGCTTTGGGGGCCTGCAGGTGGCCGGTACCTACACGCCGCCGTTTCGACCGCTGACCGAACAAGAGGACGACGAGATTGTCCGTCGTATCAATGATTCGGGTGCCAAACTCGTGTGGGTAGGCCTAAGTACGCCCAAGCAGGAGCGCTGGATGGCCTCGCATCGCCAGCGACTCAACGCGCCGGTGCTGCTCGGCGTCGGAGCCGCCTTCGACATCCACGCCGGCGTTCTGCCGCAGGCTCCCCTATGGATGCAGCGCCGAGGCCTCGAGTGGCTGTACCGGCTGACTCGTGAGCCCAAGCGCCTGTGGCGTCGCTACCTGTACAGCAACCCCCGCTTCGTCGCAGGGGTGCTCCGACGTCCGCCGAGGCTCCTCGGCTGATGCTGCTAGGCGACCGCCTCCGGCTCGCCGCGGAAGACGATGACCAGCTGACCCCCAAACGCGTCCACCCCCAACTTCGCGGCAGTCATGCGCGCGTCAGCCAGTCGGGCAGCTGCTTGTAGCCGCGCGCCGCCAGCAGGGCCGCCAACCGTCGGTTGGACGGCTCGTACAGCTCACGTAGCCGATCGGCGGTCTGCGGCGCCAGTTGGTCTCGCCGCGCGGTGCCGTTGATGCTGTCGTACAGGCGTCGCAGGGATGTCCGCAACTGTGGGCGGCTGCCGAACACTTGCCGGGTCACTGGGCGAAGCCGCTCGGCCGCCTGCGCCAAGAGATGGCTGCGGGCTTGCATCGTGGCGTTCCGGCTGCCGGTGTCGATGGTCGTCGCCAGCGATGGGTCGAGTTGCAGCCACGACCACAGCGATGCCACCGACCCGCGGGGATCAAGAGCCAAGTCCTCAGCGAAGAGCACCTGGAGGTCATCGCCGAACGAATTGAACCAATCCGGCAGGTACTCCGCGTACATGCCGACCGTGAGCGCAAACCCGCGTACCGGCGATGAGGAGTCGTTGTGCGAGCGTTCGCAGGCTTCCAAATACGCGTCGGCGGACATGTCACGGGCCAGCCGCCCACGGCTGCGCAAGTACCCATAGGCGGACCAGAAGCGCGTGACGGGGTCTCGTAGGCTAATCAGGATGCGTGGCGTCGGCAAAGTCGCGGCTACCGAGGCCACGGCCTCCGGACCCAACCAGGCATAGCGTGGAGAGGCCTCCATCCGATAGCGCTCGCCCGCCCACTGCCGGAAGTGGGCCGTGTAGGTGTCCAGCGGGGGTAACGGCTTACCGTCCGCCAAGGGCATGAAGTAGTCCAACTCCTTGACGTCCGACGCCAGGATCTGAGGATGCTGGCCGAGCATGGAGAACAACGACGTCGTGCCGCACTTAGGCACGCCGGCAATCACCAGGTTCGGCAACAGAGTGATGCTTTTCTCCATGATCACGCTCCTGGCCGGCCCGAGAAGACCCGGGGGTCACGACGTTTGCAAGAACAGCCGTTTCCGCCGGGGAAGGGTTTCCCACCCCCCACCGGTGGGGTCACCCTAACTACGGGCTCCGCGGTGGGGGCGAGTGGATGCAGCCGGCCGCCGACGCAAGCTAGACGCCTTCTTCGTTGATCGCGACAACGGCGCTACGCCGCGCACTCGCCGATGGTGCTGGGTGCCTCCACGCGGGGCGAACCTGCATCTTGACCCGCCGCCCTACTCGAAGTTACCCATCTTCTGCCGGTAGGTCGGGTCGCTTATCGATTCGGACACGTTGGGCGCGGCGCCCCGCGTCATTAGCGTGAACGGCAGCGGGCGCCACCATGAGCGTCACCACCCCACCGGAGTTGGCAGACCCCTTCTCTGGGTGCCGCGCGGACCCCACGACGGTCGCCGGGGGTTCGCTGCGCCCTGCAAAGTTCTGCTCGGTCTTCAGCAGCCCTCGCAGAACGCTGTCATTCCGGGTTTTGCCGTCTTCGGCGGGGCCGGCCGGATCGGGAGCGGACTCAACTGTTGCGAACCTGCTTCTCGATCCAGCGGTAGGTCGGGACCAGCCCCTCCTCCAGGGAGATCTGAGGCTCCCAGCCGAGCACCTCACGCAGCCGCGAGTTGTCGGAGTTGCGCCCACGCACGCCCATGGGACCGTCGATGTGGTTGAAGCTGATGTCAGACTTGCCCGAGACGTCGACGACCATCTGCGCAAGCTCGTTGATCGTGACCATCTCTTCGCGCCCGAGGTTGAGCGGGTCGCGGTAGTCCGACTGCATTAGGCGGTAGATGCCCTCGACGCAGTCGTCGACGTGGCAGAACGATCGGGTCTGCTCCCCGTCACCCCAGATGTCGATGGTGCCACCAGGCTCGGCAGCGGCGACCTTGCGGCACATGGCTGCCGGCGCCTTCTCACGTCCCCCGTCGTACGTCCCGTAAGGCCCGAAGATGTTGTGGAAGCGGACGGTCCGTGTCTCCATGCCATAGTCGCTGGCGTAGTACTCGCACAACTTCTCGGTGACTAGCTTCTCCCACCCGTAGGCGTCCTGCGGGTTGGCGGGGTAGGCGTCCTCTTCCTTCAAGGGCTTGACGTCCGCCTCGGTCTGCAGGTGCTCCGGGTAGATGCAGGCAGACGAGCTGTACAGGTAGCGTGACACCCCGTGGATCCGTGCGGCCTCCAGCGTGTGGAGGTTGATCAGCGCGTTGTTGTGCAGGATCAGCGCGTGATTCGCCGAGATGAAGCCCATGCCACCCATGTCGGCGGCCAGGGCGTAGACGTGGTCGACGTTTCGGGTCGCCCGCAGGCAGTCGTCCCAGCGGCGCAGGTCCAGGATCTCGAACTCGTCCGCGTCCACGTCGGTGTACTCCGGGTGCTTCAGGTCGACCCCTCGGACCCAGTACCCGCGCTCCTTCAGATAGGTAACGAGATGGTGACCGATGAAGCCCCCCGCCCCCGTAACAAGCACCCGCTCCATGTTCTTCCTCTCTTGGTCAGTCGTGTCTCTTGCTCTGTATCGTGCGTGATGTCGTCGATCCCGCCGAGAAGCGGAATCAGTGCGCCTCGCAAATGCCCCCGTGGCCCGATCGCGGCGACAACCTCAACTGGGGCCAATACGGCGTGCGAGCACACCCCGACACAGTGCAATGCTACCGCATGAGACCGCTCTTGTACAGCCCACCGCCGGCTCAATCCCGACCGCGAACGGCGGTTCGGCTACATGAAGTGGGTTGCGGCTTATCGGGATCGCAACGAGCCTGGACGCACCAATGCGGCCGAACCCCGAGACCTCGACCGACCTGTCAGTTGCACCAGCGTCTCGAAGGCGGGGGGTGTCGACCGACCGCCAACCACCAGCAACGCCAACCGGGCGCAACTCAACCAACGCCCTGGTGCTGCGGGACCTACTCAAGCGCCGAAGAGGGGCGACCAACAGGCCGCCCCTCCTCGTGTGTCTGCTTGGTGCAGTGGACTAAAAGTCCATTCCGCCCATGCCACCCATGCCACCGTCGTGGCCGTGACCGCCACCGGCGGCCTCCTTGGGCTCGGGCTTGTCGGCGATGATCGTCTCGGTGGTCAGCAGCAGCCCCGCGATGGACGCGGCGTTCTGCAGCGCGGACCGGGTGACCTTCGCCGGGTCCGGCACACCGAACTTGAGCATGTCGCCGTACTCACCGGTGAGGGCGTTGAAGCCCTCGCCGGCCTTGAGACCGCGCACCTTCTCGACGACGACGCTGCCCTCGACACCAGCGTTGGCGGCGATCCAGTACAGCGGCGAGGACAGCGCGGTGCGCACGATGTTCGCACCGGTCGCCTGGTCACCTTCGAGCTCGAGCTTGTCAAGGCCCGACACGGCCTGCAGCAGCGCGGAGCCACCGCCGGCGACGATGCCCTCCTCGACCGCTGCGCGGGTCGCGGACAGGGCGTCCTCGATCCGGTGCTTCTTCTCCTTGAGCTCCAGCTCGGTGGCCGCGCCGACCTTGACGACGGCGACGCCGCCGGACAGCTTCGCCAGCCGCTCCTGCAGCTTCTCGCGGTCCCAGTCCGAGTCGGTGTTGTCGATCTCGTTCTTGATCTGGCGGACCCGGCCCTTGATGTCCTCGTCCTCGCCACCACCCTCGACGATGGTGGTGTTGTCCTTGGTCACCGTGACCTTGCGAGCCTTGCCCAGCAGGTCGATCGTGACGCTGTCCAGCTTGAGCCCGACGTCCTCGGAGATGACCTGGGCGCCGGTCAGGGTCGCGATGTCCTGCAGCATGGCCTTGCGGCGGTCACCGAAGCCGGGAGCCTTGACGGCGGCCGACTGGAAGGTGCCGCGGATCTTGTTGACCACCAGAGTGGCCAGGGCCTCGCCCTCGACGTCCTCGGCGATGATCAGCAGCGGACGGCCGGCCTGCATGACCTTTTCGAGCACCGGCAGCAGGTCGTGGACCGCGGAGATCTTCTGGTTGACCACCAGAACGTAGGGCTCGTCGTAGACGACCTCCATCCGCTCGGTGTCGGTCACCATGTAGGG
>JACCYS010000112.1 GCA_013696365.1 Nocardioidaceae bacterium | reverse complement strand
GGGGAGTTGCTCCCGCAGCCGGTGGCCGTCGGGTACATGTACATGTTGAAGCTGCACCACCTGGTCGACGACAAGATTCACGCCCGGTCGACCGGTCCGTACTCGATGATCACCCAGCAGCCGCTGGGCGGTAAGGCGCAGTTCGGCGGTCAGCGCTTCGGCGAGATGGAGGTCTGGGCGCTCGAAGCCTACGGCGCGGCATACGCGCTGCAGGAGTTGCTCACGATCAAGTCCGACGACGTGCTTGGCCGGGTGAAGGTGTACGAGGCGATCGTCAAGGGCGAGAACGTGCCCGAGCCCGGCATCCCCGAGTCGTTCAAGGTGCTGGTCAAGGAGATGCAGTCGCTGTGCCTGAACGTCGAGGTGCTCAGCAGCGACGGCACCCGCGTCGAGATGCGCGACACCGAGGACGACGTGTTCCGGGCAGCTGAGGAGCTCGGCATCGACCTGTCCCGTCGCGAGCCCAGCAGCGTCGAGGAGGTCTGAGGCGAGCGATCTGCCGCGCTCTGCTTCCTACCTTCGTTCCACCCAAGCGAAAGAGAGACACACAGTGCTCGACGTCAACTTCTTCGACGAGTTGCGGATCGGCCTTGCCACCGTCGACGACATCCGCCAGTGGTCGCACGGCGAGGTCAAGAAGCCCGAGACCATCAACTACCGCACGCTCAAGCCTGAGCGTGACGGTCTGTTCTGCGAGAAGATCTTCGGTCCGACCAGGGACTGGGAGTGCTACTGCGGCAAGTACAAGCGGGTCCGCTTCAAGGGGATCATCTGCGAGCGTTGTGGCGTCGAGGTCACCCGAAGCAAGGTCCGCCGTGAGCGGATGGGGCACATCGAGCTGGCCGCACCGGTCACGCACATCTGGTACTTCAAGGGTGTGCCGAGCCGGCTCGGCTACCTGTTGGACCTCGCGCCGAAAGACCTGGAGAAGGTCATCTACTTTGCGGCGTACATGATCACCCGCGTCGACGAGGACGCCCGGCACCGGGATCTGTCCTCGCTGGAGGGCAAGATCGATGTCGAGCGGCAGCAGATGGAGCAGCGCCGCGACCACGACATCGAGCAGCGGATGACCAAGCTCGAGCAGGATCTGGCGGCGTTGGAGGCCGAGGGCGCAAAGGCGGACCAGCGGCGCAAGGTGCGCGACGGTGCCGAGCGTGAGGTAAAGCAGCGCCGCGACCGTGGCCAGCGCGAGATCGACCGCCTCGACGAGGTGTGGACGCGCTTCAAGAACCTCAAGGTGCAAGACCTTGAGGGCGACGAGGTGCTCTACCGCGACATGAAGTACCGCTTTGGCAAGTACTTCGACGGCTCGATGGGCGCCCAAGCCATCCAGCAGCGGCTGGTGGACTTCGACCTCGAGGCCGAGGCCGAGCTCCTGCAGGACATCATCAAGAACGGCAAAGGTCAGCGAAAGACCCGCGCACTCAAGCGGTTGAAGGTGGTGTCTGCCTTCCGCGAGACGACGAACTCGCCGCGCGGCATGGTGCTGGACTGCGTGCCGGTCATCCCGCCGGACCTGCGCCCGATGGTGCAGCTCGACGGCGGCCGATTCGCCACGAGCGACCTCAACGACCTGTACCGCCGGGTGATCAACCGCAACAACCGGCTGAAGCGCCTGCTGGACCTCGGCGCCCCCGAGATCATCGTCAACAACGAGAAGCGGATGCTGCAAGAGGCCGTTGACTCGCTGTTCGACAACGGTCGCCGGGGTCGTCCGGTCACCGGGCCGGGCAACCGGCCGCTGAAGTCGCTGTCGGACATGCTCAAGGGCAAGCAGGGTCGTTTCCGGCAGAACCTGCTCGGCAAGCGCGTCGACTATTCCGGCCGCTCGGTCATCGTGGTCGGCCCGCAGCTCAAGCTGCACCAGTGCGGGTTGCCCAAGCAGATGGCGCTCGAGCTGTTCAAGCCGTTCGTCATGAAGCGACTGGTCGACCTCAACCACGCCCAGAACATCAAGTCCGCCAAGCGGATGGTGGAGCGCGCCGGCAGCGGTGACCGCTACGCGCACGTCTGGGACGTCCTCGAGGAGGTCATCGCCGAGCACCCGGTGTTGCTCAACCGGGCTCCGACCCTGCACCGTCTCGGCATCCAGGCCTTCGAGCCGCAGCTGATCGAGGGCAAGGCGATCCAGATCCACCCGCTGGTCTGCACGGCGTTCAACGCCGACTTCGACGGCGACCAGATGGCGGTGCACCTGCCGCTGTCGACGGAGGCACAGGCCGAGGCGCGGATCCTGATGCTGTCGACCAACAACATCCTGAAGCCGGCCGACGGCCGGCCGGTCACCATGCCCACCCAGGACATGATCATCGGCATCTTCTTCCTCACCCTCGACAAGGACGGGGAGCCCGGTGAGGGCCGCTCCTTCGGGTCGGTGGCCGAGGCGACGATGGCCTTCGACCGGGGTGAGATCACGCTGCAGACGAAGACCCGGCTGCGCTTCGACCGGTTCGTCCCGTCGGCGGAGACGCCGATGGCCGAGGGCTGGCAGGACGATCGGCCGGCGCTGGTCGAGACGACGTTGGGTCGCGCGCTGTTCAACGAGGCGCTGCCCGACGACTACGCCTACGTCAACCTCGAGGTCGGCAAGCGTCAATTGGGTACCATCGTCAACGATCTGGCCGAGCGCTACACCAAGGTCGATGTCGCTGCGGCTCTCGACGCGCTCAAGGACACCGGTTTCCACTGGGCGACCCGCTCAGGGGTGACGGTGTCGATCGAGGACGTTGTCACGCCGCCGCGCAAGAAGGAGATCCTTGCCGGCTACGAGGACCAGGCCGCCAAGGTGCAAAAGCAGTTCGACCGCGGCCTGATCACCGATGAGGAGCGCCGCCAAGAGCTGATCGAGATCTGGACCCGCGCCACCAACGAGGTGTCCGAGGCGATGGAGGCGACCTTCGAGAAGACCAACCCGATCTTCATGATGGTGCACTCCGGCGCTCGCGGAAACATGATGCAGGTCCGGCAGATCGCCGCCATGCGTGGTCTGGTGGCGAACCCGCGCGGTGAGATCATCCCGCGGCCGATCAAGGCTAACTTCCGCGAGGGGTTGTCGGTGGTGGAGTACTTCATCTCCACCCACGGTGCCCGCAAGGGGCTGGCCGACACCGCACTGCGCACCGCCGACTCGGGTTATCTGACCCGGCGACTGGTCGACGTTAGCCAGGACGTGATCATCCGCGAGGACGACTGCGGCACCGAGCGCGGTCTGCCCAAGCAGATCGGTAGCCAACTGGACGATGGTCGGATGGTGTTGGACGACAACGCCGAAACCTCGGCGTACGCCCGCGCCGCTGCCACCCAGGTGACGCACCCCGAGACGGGTGCAGAGCTGGTCCCGGCCGGCGGCGACATCGGGGATGTCGAGATCGCCGAGCTCGTCGCCGTTGGCATCGACACGGTGAAGGTCCGGTCGGTGCTCACCTGTGACGCGAAGACCGGCACCTGTGCCAAGTGCTATGGGCGTTCGTTGGCCACCGGCAAGCTGGTTGACATTGGTGAGGCCGTCGGCATCATCGCCGCGCAGTCCATCGGTGAGCCGGGCACCCAGCTGACGATGCGTACCTTCCACACAGGGGGTGTGGCCGGCGACGACATCACGCACGGTCTGCCTCGGGTGGTGGAGCTGTTCGAGGCGCGGGTGCCCAAGGGGAAGGCGCCGATCACCGAGAGCGCCGGTCGTGTCCAGCTCGATGAGTCCGACAAGGCCCGCAAGATCGTGGTCGTGCCCGATGACGGCTCCGAGGAGCAGGACTACCCGGTCAGCAAGCGTTCGCGTCTGCTGGTCGCCGACGGTGACCACGTCGAGGTGGGCCAGCAGCTCACCCACGGCACCCCGGACCCGCAGGACGTGCTGCGCATCCTCGGCGTCCGGAAGGCTCAGGAACACCTGGTCGATGAGGTGCAGGAGGTGTACCGCTCGCAGGGTGTGTCGATCCACGACAAGCACATCGAGATCATCGTGCGGCAGATGTTGCGTCGGGTGACGGTCATCGAGCAGGGGGCAGCCGAGCTGCTCACCGGCGACCTGGTCGACCGCATCCGATTCGAGGAGGAGAACCGCAGAGTGGTCGCCGAGGGTGGTCAACCGGCCTCGGGACGCCCGGTGCTGATGGGGATCACCAAGGCTTCGCTGGCCACCGAGTCGTGGCTGTCGGCGGCGTCGTTCCAAGAGACCACCCGTGTGCTCACCGATGCGGCCATCCACGGCCGCTCGGACTCGCTGATGGGCCTCAAGGAGAACGTGATCCTCGGCAAGCTCATCCCGGCCGGCACCGGCTTGGAGCGCTACCGCAACATCACCGTGGAGCCGACCGAGGAGGCTCGGGCCGCGGCGTACTCGCTGACCGGCTACGAGACCTACGACTACGACTTCGGTCAGTCGACGGGCCAGTCGGTGGCGTTGGACGACTTCGACTTCGGGTCGTTCCGCAACTGACCCGGTACTGCGGGTCTCGCGCAACAGTGCACAACGACCGGGGCGGCTCGGCAATCGCAGGGCCGCCCCGGTCGTGCGTGCCGATGTCGACGTCGGTGGGGTGACCTTCCGACGTTCGTGCCCGTGGTGTGGTCACCACGTCGGAAGTTCGGGGCCGTCTGGGGCTTACCGGCTGCGTACGCTGCTGCGGTGGACCCCGATCGCTCGACCCCGGTACGGCGACAGCGCCTGGCTGCGTACACGCTGCTGATGCGTACGGACGAGCTGTTGTTGACCCAACTGGCGGCGAGCACCACTGCCGCCGGGCGGTGGACCCTCCCTGGGGGTGGCGTCGATCACGGCGAGGACCCGCGGGACACCGTTGTCCGAGAGGCGTACGAGGAGACGGGGCTGCACGTCCGCGTTGGTGCGCTGCTTGGAAGCATGTCGGTGCACTTCGAGGGCGCGTCTCCGAGCGGGGTGTGTGAGGACTTCCACGCGGTGCGGCTGGTGTTCGCCGGCTCGGTGCCTGCCGGCGCACCGCAACCGCGCGTGATCGAGCGTGGCGGCACCACCGTGGCCGCTCGGTGGCAACCCATCGACGACGTCACGTCGGGTGCTCTGGAGTCCGTCGACCTGGTACCCGCGGGATTACAGATGTTGAGCAGCCTGACCGACCGCTGGCGCGAGACGGCGCGCTCCTACGGCATCGCACTGCCACGCGACCACGATGAGATGCCGACGTGACCGACCCCGAGCAGGTCAACGGGCTTCTTGCCGGGCTTGCCCGCCGCGGCGTCACCGAAGTGGACGCCAGCACCCTGAGCCGGGGGCTGTACGCCTCCGATGCATCGCTGTATCGAGTGGTGCCCGCGGCGGTCGTGCGCCCTCGGCATGTCGATGAGGTGCTGGCGACCGTCGAGGTCGCCGCCGAGCACGAGCTGCCGGTCACCTCCCGCGGGGCCGGCACCTCGTGCGCCGGGAATGCGATCGGGCCGGGGGTGGTC
>JACCYS010000111.1 GCA_013696365.1 Nocardioidaceae bacterium | reverse complement strand
CCCGTCGAGCGAGAACCCGTGCGTCTCGGGTGACCCTCGGTGCGTTGACATGGTCATCAAGGAGATGCAGCGCCGCTTCCGCCCGCTGGCCCGCAAGTGCTCGCACCAGGCGATCTTCTCGCTGTCGTATCTGCGCACCACCCAGGAGTACCAGCGGGCTACTGCTGAGCCGGGCTTCTTCATCGACCCGCTGTTCGTCAACCATGAGGATGCCGTTTTCGCCAAGTACTACGTCGAGGCGTACGACGCCTGGACGGCCGATCGGATGCGGCAGGTCCCCGAGGCGTGGCGCATCGCGCTCAATGCCGCCAAGAAGCGCAAGGTTACTGGGTCGGGCAACCTGTTGCTCGGCATCAACGCGCACATCAACCGTGACCTGCCGTACGTGCTGGCGGGCATCGGCCTGGTCACCCCTGAGGGCGACAGCCGCAAAGCCGACCATGACAAGGTCAACGTGTTTCTCAACCGGGTCACCGAGCCGTTGCTGGCTGAGGCCTCGCGGCGCTTTGACCCGACGATTGACGACATCAACACGCCGTACGGCTTGAGCTATACCGCTCTGATGCAGCTGATCGTCACCTGGCGCGAAGCGGCCTGGCGCAATGCCGAGCGGCTGGTGAGTGCCCCGGACGCTGCCACCCGAGCAGCAGTGGAAGACGACATCGAAGCATCAGCGGCAGCAAGCGCCCGGACTTACGCCACCCAGTACGCCTACGGGCCGCTGCGCAACAGCGCCGAGCGGGATGCATTCTGTCAAGATCAGCAGTAGGTGCAGCGGAGGGGCCAGCAGGTGACGATCGCCGGTAGGGGCTGCCAATTGCGGCGAAACCTGCTGGAATGCCGGGCATGACTACCGACCTCGAGGCAACACCCGGCAAGGTCAAGCGACTGCCCAAGAAGGCATACGAAGCCGAGCTGCTCAGACTGCAAACCGAGTTGGTCACGATGCAGGAGTGGGTGCGCAAGGAGGGGGCGCGCATCGTGGTGGTCTTCGAGGGCAGGGACGCCGCCGGCAAGGGCAGCGCCATCAAGCGGGTCACGCAGTACCTCAACCCGCGCACGACGCGGATCGCTGCACTGCCCTCGCCTACCGATCGGGACAAGACGCAGTGGTACTTCCAGCGCTACATCGAGCACCTGCCCGCCGGCGGTGAGATCACGCTGTTCGACCGCAGTTGGTACAACCGTGCCGGGGTTGAGCGCGTGATGGGGTTCTGCACACCAGAGCAGCATCAGCGGTTCTTGTACCAGTGCCCCATCTTCGAGCGACTGTTGGTCGAAGACGGCATCATCGTGCTGAAGT
Source organism: Nocardioidaceae bacterium (assembly GCA_013696365.1). GTDB lineage: Bacteria > Actinomycetota > Actinomycetes > Propionibacteriales > Nocardioidaceae > JACCVL01. The sequence goes on along the minus strand of JACCYS010000111.1, from coordinate 1,861 downwards.
ACTGGTTCTCGGTCAGCGACAGCGAGCAGGAGAAGCGCTTCGAGTCACGGCTCAACGACCCGATGCGCCAGTGGAAGCTGTCTCCGATGGACCTTGAGTCCATCCAGCGCTGGGAGGACTACTCGCGCGCCAAGGACGAAATGTTTGTGCATACCGACATTCCCGAGGCTCCGTGGAACGTCGTCGAGGCCGACGACAAGCGGCGGGCGCGGATCAACATGATCGCCCACCTGCTGTCCAGCATCCCGTATACCCAGGTCGAGGGGGCGCCGCTGTCGTTGCCGCAGCGCCCGGCCACCACTGGCTATGAGCGCACCGCGCGTGAGATGCAGAGCTATGTCCCCGACCACGCGGCCAGGCTCGAGAAGGGCAACAGCAGGGCCAGCGCTGCGTCCTGAGCAAGCATCGTCGCGGGTTGGCGATTTGCCCGATTGGGCGCGCCGCAGCCGGTAAGGCACACTGGTACAAGGTGGCGTCACCGTGACGCCCCGAAGTCGTCTGCTCCGTGCCCCCTGCGGCCCGGTCATCACCGGCGGAGTGCCGACACCCTCCTAACGCTGCCGAGCTTGTCTCGGGCGTGCGGTTCGAGGGTGCGCCGAGCACCTGCCAGGCGGTGAGCCAGCATCCGCGGCTCACCCGCGTCTCTGACTCGTCTTGAAAGGACATCAGTGCCTCACGCTCCAGCACACTCGACCCCACGGTCCGACACCGTCGACGGCAGCGGATTTGCCGCGCTTGGCGTGCCTGCCCCGCTGCTCGCCGAGTTGAATTCTCAGCAGATCGTCGACCCATTCCCCATCCAGACCGCTACTCTGCCGGACACCCTTGCTGGTCGTGACGTGCTCGGCCGCGGCCGCACCGGCTCTGGCAAGACGCTGGCCTTCAGCCTGCCGTTGGTGGCCCGGCTGACCGAGTCGAACACCCCGCGCAACGCTCGCCGCCCCCGTGCCCTGGTGCTGGTCCCGACCCGAGAGCTTGCCAACCAGGTGCACGAGACGCTCGCCCCACTGGCATCAGCGGCCGGCCTGCGCAGCACCGTCCTCTTCGGCGGGGTCGGTCAAAATCCGCAGGTCGCCAAACTGCGCCAGGGGGTCGACGTGTTGATCGCCTGCCCTGGCCGTCTCGAAGACCTGATCGGACAAGGGCATTGCGACCTTGGCGCGGTCGAGGTGACCGTGCTTGACGAGGCTGACCACATGGCCGACATGGGGTTCCTGCCCGGCGTCAAGCGGCTGCTTGACCGTACGCCGAAGCACGGCCAGCGGATGCTCTTCTCCGCGACGCTGGACAACGGTGTGGACGTGCTCGTGCGCCGCTATCTAAACGCACCGGTCACCCACTCGGTGGACGGCGTGGCCGCACCGCCCGCCTCGATGACGCATCATGTGCTCGAGGTCGTCCCCACCGACAAGGCTGCCGTGGTCCGCGAGCTGGCTGCTGGTGTCGGCAGGTCGCTGCTGTTCACTCGTACGAAGCACGCCGCCAAAAAGCTCGCTCGCCAACTCACCGCTGCTGGCATCCCTGCCGCTGACCTGCATGGCAACCTCGCCCAGAACGCCCGCGAGCGTAACCTGGCAGCCTTCGCCAGCGGTGATGTACGAGTGCTGGTGGCAACCGACATCGCGGCGCGCGGCGTGCACGTGGACGAGATCGAGCTCGTGGTGCACGTCGACCCGCCGACCGAACACAAGGCCTATCTGCACCGTTCCGGGCGTACGGCGCGGGCCGGTGCCGCGGGTGTGGTGGTCACCGTTGCGACCACCGAGCAGCGTCGCGACGTGGCTGACTTGGTGCGCAAGGCTCAGATCAAGCCGGTGCGAGCCACGGTGCGGCCGGGCGCACCGGAGATCCGCACGCTGGC
>JACCYS010000106.1 GCA_013696365.1 Nocardioidaceae bacterium | reverse complement strand
TCGGCGGGCAGATCATCGCCTGGTGCCACCTGCGCACCGACGAACGCCAGTTCGCGCTCGACCGGATCCAGTCGGTGTCCCCGGCGGCCCTGCCTTGAGGGCGCACGTCGGCTCGTCGTCGAGGGTGCCCAGCGCCCGCCCACCGCCGACCGTCAGCTCCATCGTCGGAAGCCGACCACCTCGAAGTCGCGGTCGAAGGCCAGGGTCGCCACGCCGGCCGAGAGCCAGCGTTCAACGGCACGTGCATGACCAGCCTCGTGCTGATGCAGCGGGGTGCCCTTCTTGAGGATCACCGCTGTGCAGCCCAGCTCGTCGAGCAACTCGCGGGTGACGGTGGAGTCGTAGCCGGCGTCCAGGTGCAACGTGATCTGCTCGGGCAGGTCGAGCCCGAACCGGCCCAGCCGTTCCAGACCCGGGCGCAGCAGCGGGGAATCGGCTGCGATGGCGGGCCAGGCCAGCAGCAGGACCAACGGCAGTGCGACCGCCGGCGTCACCTGAGCCACGGCGCCGTAGGAGTGCATCTCGACATCGCTGGACAGCACCGCGTACACCAACGCATCGGCGACCAGTCCGCCGAGGAACCACACCCGCCGCGGCTCGGTGGCTCGCCGACCTGCCGACGTCCACGCAACGCTGCGCGCACGGGCCGGGGCGCCGGGCAGTCGCTGCAGGAGTACCTGCTCGGTCGATTGAGCAAGGACGCACGCCGGCAGACGATCGACGAGGTCCTGCGTCGGGCAGAGAGCCGCCAGGGAGGTTCGTTGAGCGTCGATAACGTTGCTCGGCTGATCCGGGCCGACCGGGATGCCCGGTGACGGTGGTCGTCGACAGCAGCGTCGTGGTTCTGGCCCTCGCGGACGACGGAGAGGTCGGAGGACGTGCACGTACGGCGATGCGCCAGGGGGGTGGCCTCGTGGCTCCGTTCCTGGTGGACGCCGAGGTGCTGTCGGCGGTGCGGGGGCTCACGCTGGCGGGAAAGTTGGAATCACAGCGGGCTGCGGCCGGGCTCGACGACCTGACCGACCTGGCTCGGCGTTCGCCCTCAAAAGCGAACGGAGGGTGCTCAGGGCGGAGGTCAATAGACCTAGACGTATACGTTCTCATATGCGCAGGCGTATGCTTACCCGATGGCGACAACAGTACGCGTGTCTCTCGAAACACGGTCACGGGCCGCTTCCTTGGCCCGAACCACTGGCTCGAGCATCGGTGATGTCGTCTCGCGGGCCCTCGACGCCTACGAGGTTGCCATTTTCTGGGACGAGACCCGCGAGGCACTTTCACGCCGCGAGTCCGTGGATGACGACGGATGGGACAACACGGTCCGCGACGGCCTAGCCGATGAGTGAGCCCATCCGTGGCGAGGTCTGGCTGCTCGACCTCGGTGAGCCGGTCGGGCACGAGCAAGGGTGGCGCCGTCCGGCGTTGGTTATCTCCGCCGACCGGTGGAATCGGCACGCGCAGACGGTTGTCGTTGTCCCCCTCACCCGCACCAGCCACGACCTGCCCACACGGGTAGAACTAGAGCCGACCGCCGAGAATGGGCTGCAGGAGATCTCGTACGCGCGCTGCGAGGACGTGCGCTCGGTGAGTGCGGCGCGCCTCGTGCGGCGCCTCGGGATGGTGGATGTCGTAGGTCTGGCTGCTGTGGGCCGGGTGCTGCGCATCTTCCTGGAGATCTGACTACCGCCGATTCCGTTAACCAGATCGTCCATCCGCCGGCCACCACGTACAAACCGGACTTACCGATACCCGGGAGCCGCCCCTCGACAGTGGTCATAAACGACAGCCCAACTCGGCGTGGCGTTGTCGTCTTTGACCACTCTCGCCCATACCCGCGCCCGGCCGGCAAGACATTCGGCGGGTGTGTCCCGGATCGGCAGGCGCCGAACCCAGTCGTCGAGCCAGGTTGGGGTCCGGCATCACCCACACGACCGCATGTGCAGCCAGATGGCGTGGTCGAGCTGGCTCGGGTCGTGGCCAAGCCGATCCGCCGCGGCCAGAACCAGCTCGCGCGCCGTACGAGCGTCCACGTCGGACACCTCCAGCGCCTCGGCCACAAACGCGCGGATCCGCGTGTCGGCCTTGACCCCCGGCTTGCCCAGCAGCATGAGCAGGTACTCCCAGGTCACGCCGCCGAGCCCCTTCACCTTGGTGTAGGCCCGCTTGTGCTCGCGCGACTGCGGGTCGATGTCGGCAGCGTGCCGCACACCGACGTCCCTGAGGTTGACGGCGGCCTCGACGATCGCAGCCGTTTTCAGCTGGCCCCCGGACAGCCGCTGCTCGTTGTCGAGCAGTGCCGACAGCTCCTCCCCTTCCCGCTGGGCCAGCTCGGTGAGGTCGTCGCAGGCGCCCCCGCCGCGTTCTTCCCGCCACAGGGCGCAGCGCCGGCGCACACCGGTTGCCGGCGAGCCGTAGTTGGCGCGGATCGACAAGACGGCGTCGATCAACGCCAGCTCGATGTCGTTCGGCCAGCCTCCCGGCCAGGGGGCGAGGTCGGATCCGATGCGCTCCTCGACCAGCCCGACGACGCGGTCCACCTGCTTGCCGTCCGGTGTGCCCCCGAGGCTTTCGTCGATTCGTACGGCGGTGGCGGGCGGCACATCGACCACCTCGCCGGCGACGATCTCGGCGACGTCGACGACCGCTTCGTGGTCGTCCGGACCTGCCGAAGTGGTCTGCTCGAGCCAGGCCGCGGGGTCGATGCCGTACTTCTCGGACAAGAAGCGCAGGCGGTACGCGCATCGCCGGCTCGTCGGAAAGTCTGATCGGCGAGCTGGGCGCTAAGGCCGGCGTTAAGCACCACGCCGGCGACGGGCACGGCTTGGGCAAGCTTGGTCTTGGCGAGCTGGAAGCCGAGCGCGAGGTAGACCTTCTCGATAACGCCGACCAGCTGGTGGCCGCGGAGCTGTGTCCAGGTGGCCTGGCGCATCATCTGCTGGGTGAGCCGGGACAGCGACCGCAGGGTTTGGGTCTTGCCGCCCTGAATACCGGCGGAGGCCAAGGACAGGACACCGAGGGCGAAGACCTCCTCCTCCGGCTCGCGTACGTCGTAGCCGTAGTGCGCGGCGACGAGGGCGGTGATGCGCCCCATGAAAGCCAACGTGGCCGCTGCATCGGCCGCCACCGCGGCGATCGCTGCTGATGCGGTCACCCCACCGGTGACCGTGGAGGAGACGACCGCCCCGGTGACCGCGACCGCGGTGGCGCCGCCCTGGCCGGCGGCCATCGCCGCGTACCTCGCCCGGACGCGCGGCAGTGCGGTGTCACAGACGCGCAGGTCGAGGAGCTGCACATCCGCCAGCGACCCGACGTCGGGATGCTGGGCGGCGTAGCGGCGCTCGACCTTGGCCACGTCGACGCTGTTCAGCGCCGGGTCGAAGGTCAGCACCCGCAAGCCGTGGATGGCACGGCCGAACAGTTGCTCCATCGACTCCGTGCCCGGCGCGCGGTCCCAGGAGGTGGCCGCGAGCTCTTGGGCCTGACTGCCGACCTTTCGCAGTCGCCGCGGGAGACGTCGCCTGCTGGACTTGCGTTCGAGCGCATTAATCGCCGCCTGCCATGCCTTGGCTTCATAGTCAGACATCCTGGTGAGCCCGGTGTGCGTGCTGTCCTCAGCCACGTCAGATCCTCTCGTGGCCACGCCCCCATGACGCGGCAATCCCGCGATCCTGCCCGATGCGGCGCACGTCGTACAGGGACCTCGAGCAGCTGCTGGTCTGCTGCCATCGCGCACCCGGAATTTGCTCGGGACGCGCTTCGCTCGTGATTGGGGTCAATCGGTAGCTTCGTATCGGTGAGCTGCCAAACCCGCACCGTGGCGGAGTCAGCACAGTTCGTGCGCTCACGCCTGTCGTCCAGGACACCGTTGGGACTCTCCTGGTGGCTCGGCTCGGATTTGGATCCGAGGTCGTGCTGACGCCGCAGGACGGACTGGTGACGCAAGCCAGGCCGGACTTCTTCTTCGAGATCGCTCCGGGGCGCGGTGTCATCGCCGAGGTCGAGCGTGGGGGGACCACGGCCAACAACCACGACCTCAAGGACCTGTGGAAGGCGCACATCGCGGTAAACGCTCAGCACCTGTTCCTCGTGGTGCCGCTGGCGTTACAAAACGAGTCAGGTGCCGTTCGCGAGCGCCCCTACCCCAAGGTCGTACGGCGCATCGGCGCCTTCTTCGGTGAGCCACGCCGAGAGGTCGACGTGCTCAGCGTGCACATCTTCGGCTACTGAGTCCGCACCGGCTGTCATCTCGCAAGCTTCGAGACGGGTCAAGCTGCGCGTCGGGATGGGCCTGGACTAACCTGCGGACTAACCCTAGGCTGAAGCGATGGAGGTTGGCGTACACGAGGCGAAGACGCACCTGTCGAAGTTGCTGCGAGAGGTGGCCCTCGGCCGTGAGGTCAGCATCCGCAACGGGGGGCGGGTGGTCGCCCGCCTCGTGCCAGTGCACGATCAGCAGCCACGCCAGCTGGGCTTGGACCGCGGAGTCTTCCAGGTGCCCGACGACTTCGACGAGCCGCTGCCCGACGAGTTGCTGCGTGGCTTCGAGTCGTGAGGCTGCTGCTCGATACGCACGTGTTCTTGTGGATGCAGGTCACACCGGAGCGGCTGGGCCGCTCCCTCGCCCTCGTCGAGGACACCGCCAACGAGCTCATCCTCTCAGCGGCAAGCTCCTGGGAGATCGCGCTGAAGTGGGCGCTGGGCAGGCTGGCGTTGCCCGACCCCCCGGACGTGTACGTGCCGCGCCGGGTGCAGATCAGCGGGGTCACGACGCTGCCTGTGGAGCACTCGCACGCCCTTGCGGTGGCTCGGTTGCCGATGCACCACACCGACCCGTTCGACCGGTTGCTCGTCGCCCAAGCCAGGACCGAACGGCTGCGGCTTGTGACTGTCGATCCGGCCTTCGCCACCTACGACGTGGACGTGGTCCAAATCTAGTCGTCTGGCCGAATGTCCTGAGGATAGCGACAAGTCACATGCCAGTGGGCTAGTCGTGTCCCTGTCAAGACTCACCCCTACACAACCCGATGAGCGCCCCCAGCTCCAGCAGCCCCCACGGCGACATCGGCATGTACTGCGTCAGCTCCGCCGACCGGATCACCACCGCCAGCCACTGCCCCCGCGACACCGCCACGTTGACCCGGTTGCGATTGAGCAGGAAGTCGACCCCGCGCGGGATGTCGCCGATCGCCGACGCGGTCATCGACACGATCACCACCGGCGCCTGCTGCCCCTGGATCTTGTCGACGGTGCCCACCCGCACGCCGCCGTGGTCGCGCTCATCCAGCTCCTGCCGAATCGCCTGCACCTGCGCGTTGTACGGCGCGACCACCAGGAAGTCCTCGGCCGCCAGCGGGCGGGCGCCCTCGAACAGGTCCGGAGCCGTCCACGGGGTGCCGATCAGCCGCGCGACCTGGGTGACGACCTCGGCGGCCTCCTCCGGGGACTCGGTCGACCGGCCCTCGTGCTCGACCAGCACCACCTCGACACCCGGCGCCACCCCGTCGAGCAACCGCGCCGCGGTGACCTGCTCGCGGGCGTGCAGCCGCCCCTCGTACGACAGGCGCGAGGCCTTCGCGCACAGGGCGGGGTGCATCCGCCAGGTCTCGGCGAGGAAGTAGCCGCGGTCGGCTGGCAGCGTGGCGTGCTCGTCGATCAGCCAGCCCAGCGCCGAGTCGTCGACCGGCTCGGGGTGCGTGCCCTGGCTGACCTGCGGCAGCTGTTGCGGGTCGCCCAGCAGCAGCAGCCGCCGGGCCCGCCACCGACACCCCGATCGTGTGCGCCAGCGAGAACTGGCCGGCCTCGTCGATGACGAGCAGGTCGAGCTGGTCGCGGGCGACCCGCGTCTCGTTGGCGAAGTCCCACGCCGTGCCACCGACGACGCAGCCGCCTCCTCGGTCGTTCCCTTGGTCGTCACCGTGTTCGTCGAGGAACCCGGAGTAGGCGGTGGGCTCGATGACGGTCCACGACCCGGGACCGCCACCCAGCTTCTTCGCCACCAGGGCGGGGTCCACGCCCGTGCGTACGACGGCGTCCAGCATGTTCGCGACCACGGCGTGGCTCTGCGCTACCACGCCGACGCGCCACCCTCGCTGGTGGACCAGCCGGGCGATGACGTGTGAGCCGACGTAGGTCTTGCCGGTGCCGGGCGGGCCCTGCACCGCCAGATACGAGCGGTCGAGGCCAACAACCGCAGCCTCGATGTCGTCAACCGACACCCCGGTTTCCTGGGAGCCCGCCAGACGTCAACCGCGGCGGCAGGCGTCGCAGCAGGTCGAACGCCGGCAGCGGCGGAAAATTGCCGCCCGCGTCGAGCACTGCCTGCGCGACCTCGCGGACGGCCCCGTCGATGTTGCCCATCGGCACCGGGTTGCCGGGCACCAGCGCCACCGGCAGCACCGCATGCTCGCCGGTGTCCTTGGGGAGGGTCTCGTCGATGACGACGACGTCGCGGCCCTCGGCGTCGAGGTCGACCGACTGCACCATGACGCCGGACCGGCTGCAGCCAAGCAGGGCGTCGACCGGCACGTCGTGGCAGCCGTCGACCGGCGTGTCGAACACCGCCTTGACATGCGTGCCCGCACCGGTCTGGCTGCCGGCGCCCCACCGGCCGACAAGCCGCACCTGCCGGTGCGGCCGTGACCTGGGCGTGGGCTTCGCCCAGTCACCCACCAGCTCGGCGCTCTCGGCGACGAACACCTCCCGCTGGTCCGGCCAGTCGTCCAGCGAGGTCTTGAGGCGGTCGAAGTGCGCCCACCAGAACGGCTTGTCCTCGCGCCGGTTGAAGCCGACCGCCGCCGCCAGCATCGCCCGGGCCTGCCCGTCGGCCGAGCGGTCCTGCTCGGGCACCCCGTCGCGCAGCCGCTCCTCAAGCCGCGCCACCTCGACCGCCTGGTCGGACCGCTCGGGCTCGTCGGCCGCCGCCGGGTCGGCGCCCCGCGGCTCGACCCCGTGCCCGCCGGCTCGGGCCAGCAGCCAGTCGCGCAGCGCGAGCGTGCTGTCGCAGTCGTACTGGTTGTAGTCGCGGATCTGCTCCAGCAGCCGGTCGGCCAACCCCTCGCCGCCGGCCTCCCGCGCCTGGCGGAAGGCGTGGTACTCCACGATCGAGGTGGCCGCGTCGGTGACCGCCCCGACCGCGGGTCGTCGCCCATGTAGAGCGGCTCGAACTGCTTGATGCTGTACGACGGCTGCGACACCCGGATCGTGCTGCATACCACCGCATACAGGTCGACCAGCACGCCGGCGCGCAGCAGGTCGTCGACCTCGTCCTCACAGGTCGCGTGCCGGATCGCCAGCCGGGTCAGCGCCGCCTTCTCGTACGCCGCGTAGTGGTAGATGTGCATGTCGGAGTGGGCAGCACGACGCTCGCGGACGTAACCGACGAAGTCTTCCAGCGCCCGCTTCTCCGCGGGCCGGTCATGCGCCCAGAAGGCTCGGAAGTGCCCAGACCCACCCGGCGTGGTGGGCGGCTCGGTGACCCCGAACAGGTACTCCAGGCCCCAGTCGTCGGCGTTGCCGTCGGTCCACAACGGGTCGCCCTCGAAGTCGAAGAACAGGTCGCCCACCGACGGCGGCGGGATGGTGCGCAGCTGGTCGGGCGCGAAGACGTCGACCAGCACGTGGGGGCGTCCGTCGCTGTCGTGGGTCTGCCGCACCTGCAGGGCAGCCTGGGCCCGTAGCCGCGCGAGCGTCCCGGCGGCCAGCTGGTCGACCGGGCCGTCGTGGGTGGCCAGCTGGTCGATGGTGGTGACACCGGCGTCGCGCAGCCGGCGCCGCTGGGTCGCCCGCATGCCCGCCACCAGCAGCAGGTCGCGGTGCGCCTCGACCTCGGCGGCGCACACCTCGCAGCGCCCGCAGGCCATGATCTGCGGGGCACCCCAGGTCAGCGGCTGCTCACCGGCGCGGTGCCGGTCGAGCAGGTCGACCAACCGAGCCCGGCGCTCACCGAACACCGGCGCGATCTCGGCGAGCGGGTAGCGGACCCGGCGGCCGCTGCCGAGCAGCAGCTCGGCGTCGGCGTCGAGCGGGATGCCCGCCCGGTCGAGCTGGTCGGCGTAGGCCGCCAGCTGCAGCAGCGCCTTGGGCTGCTCGTTACGCGCCAGCTTGGCGTCGCATACCCGGTACGCCCCGCCGTCGCGGACGAGGAAGTCGGCGAAGCCGTGGAACCGGCCATCGAAGAAGGCCCCCTGGTAGACGACGTCGGCGCCGGCCCGCAGCGCCGCGAACGTGTCGGCCTGCCGCTGCCGCAGCACGTCCGGGGTGTAGGGGCGGGGGCGGTCGATCTCGGCGGCTCCGCCACCGGTGGCGGGGTCGTACGCGCCGAACTCGGCGCGCAGGCGGTCGAGCTCGACCGCCTCGTGCCGGTTACCGAGGTCGGCGATCCGCTCGGCCAACGGGTCGGGGGCCTCGTCGGTCGACTCGACCCAGCCGAGCTTGATGTCGAGCCGGCGCAGCACCGCGTACTCGCACCCGGTGGCAGCTGTCAGGTCGGACGCGCTCCACAGCACCTGGCCGCCTGCGACTAGCACGCAGCACCGAGCTCTGCCGGACAATCCCCCGTCGTTCGAGGCGCCCAGGGTTCAGCGCGGCCGGGGAGCGTACAGGGCGTCGGCCAACTGTTCGACATCGGCATCTGCTTCTCCGACACCCGGCACCCGGCACCCGGCACCACGGTTGTATGCCGCCGCCTACTGTCACGCCTGAGACCGTTGGCTCAGCCATCTCGCGACGTGCCGAACGTACTCGCCGTAGTCGTGTCCGGCGGCAGGGATCGCGTCTGCGACGACGCCGAGGTCGACCCGTACGTACTCATGGGCCAAGACGTTGCGCAGGCCGACGGACCGGCGCAGCGACTGGACGAGTGGGTCGGGCAGCCCCACGACGTCTGCGAGCAGCTCGAACGACTCTCGGTAGCCGCCAGGAGCGCGGGCGCGCTGCGTCGCGCTGACGTGGCCGTTGATCGAAACTGCTAGCTCGACGAGCTGACTGAGAATGCGTTCGACCGCATGCCGCAACATGCGGTCGTCGCCCAGGTCAGCTGCCGTGATCGCGCCGAGGGCCGACAGGTCGCTCAACAGCTCCTGCATGACCGCCAGGCGGGACTGCACCACGTCGCGGTCGAAGTCTCGGGGACTCATGGGACCAGCAGGTCGAGCTGCAGCGACCGCAGCCACTCGGTGTCGAGCCGCTCCATGGTCGCGGCGATCTGGGTGTTGGCGAACTCCCCCGGCCGGGCCTGGAAGAGCACCTGCCCGCCGACCAGTGCCCGCTCCCGGGCGACAGGTCCCGCGTGGTTAAGCACCATCAGGTCGACCTCGTCACCTGCCCCGAGTCCGGCCAGTGCGTCCAGCAGCCCGAGTACATCTGCCGGGTCCGACTCGAAGCGGACAGCCAGGTCGAGGTCTCGCGGCTCAGCGTGGTCGTCGAGGGCACTGCCGAAGGCGACCATCAGCGAGACGCCGTAGTGCCGACACACCTGGGCCAACCGCCCCGAATCGGCTGCAGACGACAGCCTTGATAGGGCGGTCTTGGGACTGGCACTCACACGGCGAGCGTATCGACAGCAGCGGACCCATGGTGGACTGCCGAAGTGCTGGCCGCCGACTACAAGCTAGATGTCGATCCCACGTCGGTGTCCCGCCTGGTGCAGGCGCTTCCCGTCGGGACCACCTGATGAGGTGCTACAACTGCTACAGTTGGCGGAGCATCACTCAGAGGAGATCAGATGCCCGAGCAACTAGCCCACCGCGACCTGCGCAACCGCAGCGCCGAGATCCTGCGAGACGTGCAGAACGGTGCGGCCTACGAGATCACAAACCACGGCGAGGTGGTGGCGATCCTGTCCCCCGCCCATGAGCGCAACCGCGCCGACCTGCGCATTCGCAAGGCCACCCGGCGCGAAAAGTTCACCGCGCTCGACCGCGTTCAGCGGGACGTACCTGTTCAGCAGTCGCTGGACGAGCTGCGGGCCGAGCGTTGACGAGCTACCTCGACTCGTCGACCGCGGCGAAGCTGCTCATCGACGAACCCGAGTCACAGGCGGTGGCCCGGCACCTCGACCGGGTGAGCGCGGCCAGCAATGTCGTCTCCAGCGTTCTGCTCGAGACCGAGCTGAGGCGGCTCGCGGTCCGCGAGGAGCTCGCCCAAGCGGCGGTGACCGAGTTGCTGGCGAGCGTCGACATCGTCGAGCCGAGCCGGTCGTTGTTCCACGAGGCGGGCCTGCTGCCCGGCCGCCTGCTGCACAGCCTCGACGCACTGCACCTGGCCACCGCGCTGCGCATGGAGGTCGACGAGGTGGTCACCTTCGACCAGCGCATGGGCGAAGCCGCGCAGCAGATGGGGCTGACCGCGGTGTCCCCGAGCTGACGCCGCGCGCCGGCGGTGCCCGCGTCAATCTTGACTCGGCAGCACTGGTCACCCTCATCGGGTCCCAGAACGACAGCTGCGCGGCCGGCCGACACATTTGGTGTAGCGCACCCATACGGACCGTCACAGCAGCCACAACGAACCGAGCGCGAGTGCAGACCCCGGCTGACGCCACTCGGTGCACTGAGCACCCGTCGGGGCGGCAAGCAGAGCCGTACCGCACCGAGTGCGCACGGCTTGGCGCATTACGGCTCCGCTCGTCGTCAGGACGCCGTGCTGGCGGGCATCGCCTCGTTGGAGGCGACGAGTTTGAACTGCGCTCCGGTCGGGTCGGTGGCGGCGGCCAGCCGCCCGTACGGCGTGTCCTCCGGCTCGTGCACGACCGAACCGCCGAGCTCGACGGCCCTGGCGAGCCCCGCGTCGGTGTCGTCGACACCGAAGTAGACCGACCAGTGCGCGGGGACCTCGGGCACCAGCATGCCGGTGGCGTCCATGACGCCGGCCAGCCACTCCCCGTCGTGCTGCAGCGTGGTGTAGTGGAACTCGGGGGTGTCGCTGACGGTGTGGGTGTCCCACCCGAAGGCGTCGCGGTAGAAGCCGAGGGTGGTCTCGTACTCGCGGGTGTGCAGCTCGAACCAAGCCGGCGTACCGGGCTCCCCCAGCACGCCGAAGCCGCGGTGCAGGCCCGGTTGCCACAGGCCGACCACAGCGCCACCGGCATCCGTGACGACGGCCATCGTGCCGAGGTCGCCAACGGGCATGGCGGGAACGCAGACCTGGCCGCCGCTCGCGGTCACCGCTTCGAGGGTCTTGGCGGCGTCGTCAGTCGCCAGGTACACCGACCACTGGTCCGGGGCGCCGGAGTCGGGCTGACTGGCCATGCAGCCGGCGATTCGCACGTCATTGTGGCGGAAGTTGACGTAGCCGCCGAACTCCGCAGCCGGGTCCTCGGCGGTCCAGCCGAACAGCCGGCTGTAGAACTCGATGCTGGCCTGGGTGTCGGAGGTCGTGAGGTCGATCCAGCAGGGCGCCCCGGTCGGCGCGGTGTCTCGTCGTGGCATGGACGGCTCCCTTGCGAGTGCGGCGCAGCCGCCCGGAAGTGGACGGTGCTGCGATGTAGACGCCGCAGGACCGCCGAGTTCATCGGTGCACTGAGCAATTGTTGCCGGCGGGCTTGGGCACCCGTACGACGGGTCCTAGCATGTCCCGGGTGAGCACCCCCACGGTTGACCAGGACCTGCTGGACAGGCGGCTCGAGGAGCACCGGCTGGAGCTGCGCGCGTACTGCTACCGCATGCTCGCGTCCCCGTTCGAGGCGGACGACGCCGTCCAGGAGACGCTCATCCGGGCCTGGCGGTCCCACGACAGGTTTGAGGGTCGCTCCTCGCTGCGGTCCTGGCTCTACCGGATCGCCACCAACGTCTGCCTGGACATGCTGCGCGGCAGCCAGCGGCGGGCGCGCCCGATGGACCTCGGCCCGGCGGGCGAGCCGATCATGGAGAACCTGCACGAGCGACCGGAAACGACGTGGCTCGAGCCGGCGCCAGATGCCCTGGTGATGTCCGCCGGCGGCGACCCGGCTGCGGTCGCGGTCGCTCGTGACTCGGTGCGGCTGGCGTTCGTCGCCGCGCTGCAGCACCTGCCGCCGAGGCAGCGCGCAGCGCTGATCCTGTGTGAGGTGCTGCAGTGGCGAGCCAGCGAGGTCGCCGACCTGCTGGACACCACCGTCGCCTCGGTGAACAGCGCGTTGCAGCGAGCGCGGGCAACGCTCGGAGTGACCGAGCCGACCGCGCCGAGCCCGCCCTCGGCACTGGGGGAAGCCGAGCGCGTGTTGCTGGACAACTACGTGCGGGCGTTCGAGGCATACGACATCGAGGCGCTGACCGCACTGATCCACGAGGACGCAACCCAGTCAATGCCGCCGTACGACCTGTGGCTGGCCGGCCGGGACGACATCTTCACCTGGTGGTTCGGTCCGGGCATCGGGTGTCGCAACTCGCGGGTCGTCCCGACGGTGGCGGCGAACGGGTCGCCGGCCTTTGGACAGTACAAACCCAGCCCGGGCGGCGGGTTCGAGCCGTGGGCGCTGCAAGTGATCGAGCTGCGCGACGGCCGGATCGGCGAGCTCACGTTCTTCCTGGACACCGAGCGGATCTTCCCGCTGTTCGGGTTGCCGGAGCGCCTCGAGGCATAACGCGAACACGTTGCCACGCCAGAGCGCACCATTCGGTGCGTGCGGCACCTCCCGGGCCGCGCAAAGGGTGCCTGAGGAACCGAGTGGTCTCGCGGGCGTCGGCGGTCGGCGGTCGACGGGGCACCCGCCGCAGGATGGGGCGGGACCATCGCCCCACCACAACCCAGGCTCACCCTCAGCTACAGCCGCTGGTGCTGCCGCACCCCTCACACACGAAGCACGACCCGGCCGGGCGCATCTTGGTGCCGCAGGTGAAGCACAGCGGCGCGTCGACCGACGACCCGGTGATCTCCTCGAGCAGCTCGGCGG
>JACCYS010000102.1 GCA_013696365.1 Nocardioidaceae bacterium | reverse complement strand
GTACTCGGGGTCGGCCAGCAGCGCCGGGACGTCCCGGTGCCCCGGCGGGCCGCGGACCCGGCAGTGGCCGCTTCGGCGGCGGGCCGGGTGGAGCCCCGGGTGGCCCCCCCAGTGGCCGACCGGGTGGGCCAGGACGGGCCGGTCGGGGAGGCACCCAGGGGGCCTTCGGTCGACCCGGTGGTCCTTCGCGGCGCGGTCGTAAGTCGAAGCGCGCCAAGCGGCAAGAGTTCGACAATATGCAGGCACCCATCACCGGTGGAGTGCGGCTGCGCAAGGGTGAGGGTGAGACCGTCCGGCTGGCGCGGGGCGCCTCGCTGACCGACTTCGCCGAGAAGATCGGCGTCGACCCGGCGTCGCTGGTGCAGGTGCTGTTCCACCTCGGTGAGATGGTCACGGCAACCCAGTCGGTGAACGATGAGACGCTGCAGGTGCTGGGCACCGAGCTCGAATACAACGTCGAGGTCGTCTCGCCCGAGGACGAGGACCGCGAGCTGCTCGACTCGTTCAACCTGGAGTTCGGCCAGGACGAGGGCGGCGCAGCGGCGATGGCCCCCCGTCCACCGGTCGTCACCGTGATGGGCCACGTCGACCACGGAAAGACGAAGCTGCTGGACGCGTTGCGCGACGCCAACGTCGTCGACGATGAGGCCGGTGGCATCACCCAGCACATCGGTGCCTACCAGGTGGCCACCACTGTCGACGAGACCGAGCGCAAGATCACCTTCATCGACACCCCCGGTCACGAGGCGTTCACCGCGATGCGTGCCCGCGGGGCGCAGGCCACCGACATCGCTGTGCTGGTCGTTGCCGCCGACGACGGGGTGATGCCACAGACAGTCGAGGCGCTCAACCACGCCAAGGCTGCCGGGGTCCCGATCGTGGTGGCGGTGAACAAGGTCGACAAGCCTGACGCCGACCCCACCAAGGCCCGCGGCCAGCTCACCGAGTACGGCTTGGTCCCCGAGGAGTACGGCGGCGACACCATGTTCGTCAACGTCTCCGCCAAGTCGGGCACCGGGCTGGAGCAGCTGCTCGAGTCCATTGTGCTCACCGCGGACGCTGCCCTCGACCTGCAGGCCAACCCCAACCAGGACGCCCAGGGCCTGTCCATCGAGGCGCACCTCGACCGCGGTCGTGGCCCCGTTGCCACGGTCTTGATCCAGCGCGGCACGCTGCGCGTCGGTGACTCGGTCGTGGCCGGTCCTGCCTACGGCAGGGTGCGGGCCATGCTCGACGAACACGGCGCCAACGTGGCGGAGGCGACCCCGTCACGTCCGGTGCTGGTGCTCGGCTTGACGGCCGTTCCCGGTGCCGGAGACAACCTGATGGTGGTCAACGACGACCGGGTGGCCCGACAGATCGCCGAGCGACGTGAGGCGCGCGAGCGCAACGCGTTGCTGGCGCAGCGGACCGGCCGGCGCACCCTCGAGGACTTCATGTCCAGCATGGAGAAGGGCGAGTCCGACGAGCTGTTGCTCATCCTCAAGGGGGATGTGTCCGGCTCGGTGGAGGCCCTCGAGGACGCGCTGGCAGGCCTGGACGTCGGCGAGAACGTCTCACTGCGGGTGATTGACCGCGGCGTCGGCGCGATCACCGAGACCAACGTCAACCTGGCGGCGGCTTCCAACGCGGTCATCATCGGCTTCAACGTCCGCCCGCAGGGCAAGGCGACGGAGCTGGCCGACCGCGAGGGTGTCGAGATCCGCTACTACTCGGTGATCTACAACGCCATCGAGGAGATCGAGGCCGCTCTGCGCGGGATGCTCAAGCCGGAGTTCGAGGAGGCCCAGCTGGGCACTGCGGAGATCCGCGAGGTGTTCCGCTCGTCCAAGATCGGCAACATCGCAGGCTGCATGGTCACTGGCGGGGTCATCCGGCGCAACGCCAAGGCCCGGCTGTCGCGCGACGGCGCGGTCGTCGCCGACAGCGTCGATCTGTCAAGCCTCAAGCGGTTCAAGGACGACGCCACCGAGGTTCGTGAGGGCTTCGAGTGCGGGTTGACGTTGCGCGGCTACAACGACATCAAGATCGGCGATGTGATCGAGTCGTTCGAGATGCGTGAGCTGACCCGCACCTGACCCACCCACCTTGCCGCCCATCCGCGCATTCCGTACCGACGAAATGCGCGGATGGGCGAAAGGGTGGGGTGGGGGCAGGGCGCGATTGGTGCGATCGGCGCGATAATGCTGGCTGTGTACGTCGGGGCGGTGCAGGTCGACCTGCTGCTCGGCGACGTTGCTTCGCGGAAGCAGAAGCGCGCCGTGCTGCGTCCCTTGGTCGCGGACCTGCGTCGGCACTTCGAGGTCGCCGTTGCCGAGACCGGTCAACACGACCTCCTGCGCCGCACCATGCTGGGGGTTGCCACGGTGTCGGGGACCGCAGAGCAGGTCGCGCGGGTATGCGATCAGGTGGAGCGCTGGGCCTGGTCACGGCCGGACGTCGAGGTGCTGCAGGTGCGCCGAATGGTCCGCTCGATCGACGACTGAGCGCCCCGTTTACGCTTAACAGTCCACCACGTACCGTCACCCCGGGAGCTCCACATGGCCTCGCCACGAGTCCGCAAGATCGCCGAGCGTGTCCACGTGATCGTGGCCGAGATGCTGGAGCGCCGGATCAAGGACCCCCGCCTCGGGTTCGTCACCGTCACCGGCGTGCGGGTGACCGGCGACACCCAGCACGCCACCGTCTTCTACACCGTGCTCGGTGAGGCGACCGACATCGAGGGCACCGCGATCGCGCTGCACAGCGCGACCGGGGTGATCCGCTCAGAGGTCGGCAAACAGCTAGGGATGCGGCACACCCCGTCGGTCGAATTCGTCCTCGACGCCGTCCCGGAGAACGCCCGGCACATCGACGACCTGCTGGCACGCGCGCAGGCCAGCGATGCCGAGGTGGCACGCCGGGCTGCGGGCGCGGCGTACGCGGGGGAGTCCGACCCGTACCGGCACCCCGATGAGGACCAGCCCGGGGACCTCGACGTCCCGCGCTGAGGTGGGTGCCGCTGGGGCGCAGACGCCGTCACCGACCGGGGTGCTGGTGGTCGACAAGCCGCCAAGCCTGACGTCACACGACGTGGTCGCCAGGGTCCGCCGGCTGGTCGGCACCCGCCGCGTCGGGCACGCCGGCACCCTCGACCCCATGGCAACCGGGGTGCTGGTGCTTGGCGTCGGGCGAGGCACCCGGCTGCTCGGTCAGCTGGCGCTCACCCACAAGGCCTATGTTGCGACGATCCGACTGGGCGCCACCACCACTACCGACGACGCCGAGGGCGAGATCACCGCCGAGCACGGCACCGAGCACCTGGGCGAGCAGCGCGTGCGCCGGGCGTTGCAGGACTTCGTGGGGACCATCGAGCAGGTGCCGTCCGCGGTTTCGGCGGTCAAGGTCAACGGCCAACGGGCATACCAGCGGGTGCGCCGCGGTGAGCAGGTCGCACTGGCCCCGCGACTGGTCACGGTGCACTCCCTCACCGCCTCGTGGGTGCGGCTTGGCCCGCAGTGCGTGGACGTCGAGGTGACACTTCGATGCTCGGCTGGCACCTATGTCCGGGCGCTGGCCAGGGACCTGGGCGCCCAGTTGGGTGTCGGCGGGCACCTGACGGCGCTGCGGCGCACCGCCGTCGGACCGTTCGGCCTGGACCGTGCTCGCACGCTGGCCGAGCTTGAGCACCAGCCGCTCGGGATGCTCAGCCTCGCCGAGGCGGTGCACGGCGTGTTCCCCACTGTGCGATGCGACGCCGCGCAGGCACGTGCCATCTCTTACGGTCAGGCGCTGGACGGTCTCGCTGCGCCCGACGGGACGGTCGCGCTGCTCGACGACTCCGAACGGTTGCTGGCCCTGTATGACGTGAGCGTCGGCGCCGCCAGGCCGATCGTCGTTTTTGAACCGGCGTGAGATCCGACGTTTACTTCCGTGCGATCAGGGCACTGAGTCTGCGACCTGACAAGTCCGCGGGAGGCTGTCTTGAGTGCAGACCTGGGCTCGTCACCACGGTGTGAATCACCGGCGTCCTGCTCGGTGACCGTGTTGGCTCCCCTCGGTGACCCTGTGGCGCGCACCGACCTCGAGCGACCCGAAGCCGCAGTGCTGGAGATCTTTGACGCGGTGGCTCGGCTTGCCCGCGTTGAGGGACGGGCGCCCGCCCAGGTGCTGCCCGTGCGCCGCAAGGCGCACAACGTGCCCTATGGGGTTCGCCGCCGCTCGCTGGAGATGCTGGACGCCACCACCCTCGAAGACGTCGCGGACGCGCTGACCGACAACGCCACACGCCTCGTACACGCCATCGGCTGGGAGGCAGGGGTGGTGGCCACCGCGGTCAGGCAGAGCCATCTGAGCGCCGACGGGGCGCCCGGCTCGGTGGTGGTGCTTGAGCCGCTGGGGGCGCCGGGTACGCCGGAGTGGAGTCTGGCCGAGCATGCCTCAGCGCTGGTGATGCAGTCGCCGCAACATCGGCTGGATGCACTGCGCAACGGCGTTCCCGCCAAGTTGCTGCATGTGCTGCCGCCGGCAGCGCCACGATGCCCGGCCGACCCGCCGAACCACCCGCCGACTGACCGGGCCCCGGTGATCGCGGTCATCGGCGACGGCCTCACCCCCATCGTCATGGACGTCGTCGAGCGGGTGCTCCGCGCATCGACCGACGTGCACCTGGTCTTAGCCGGCGCTGCCGGACGGGACTCCCGGACACGCCGGTTCGCCAACGCCCTGCGCTCGTGGCCCGATGCCATGTCTGGGCGTGTGCATGCGACGGCCACGGTCACCTGGCCACTGCTGGCGAAGGTCGACGGGGTGCTGGACGTGGCCACGCAGCACACGGTGCCGCGTGCTCCGCTCGCCGCCATGGCGGCGGCACGAGCGGTGCTGGCGCTGGGCGACCGGCCGGCAGCCGAGCTGGTCCGGCATGGCGAGACGGGGGTCTGCCTGTCCGGCCACGATCCGGCGAGGCTGGCAGCAGGACTGGTCGGGGTGCTCGACGATCCTGCACTGCTGCGCCGACTGGGCAAAGCAGGCAGGGCGCGGTATCTGCGTGAGCATGCGCCCGACGTACGCGCGCGCAGGCTGATCGAGGTCTACGACTCCGTGACGGACTGAGCTGCCCCATCGAGGTGCGAGGTCACCTGACTCGCATCCAGCTCCGGTGACGCCGAGCCGTCGGGCAGCTCGCGGGTGGCGACCAACTGCTCGGCGACGATGCGGATCTTGATGTTGTGGTGCTGTGAGTAGCGCCGCAGCACGGCGAATGCGCGCTGCTGGTCCAGACCGAAACGCTCCATCAAGATGCCCTGCGCCATCCCCACCAGATGGCGGGAGTCGATCGCCCGGCGCAGATGCGACTCCTTGCGGGACCGGCCGAGCGCCACCGCAGCGTGCGCGGCGTAGACCTCGGTCACCTGCAGGTCGTCGTCGTCGAAATGGCCGACCTCGGCAGAATACAAATTCAAGGCCCCAAGGATCG
>JACCYS010000058.1 GCA_013696365.1 Nocardioidaceae bacterium | reverse complement strand
CCGGCTCTTTCCCCGGCCCCGAGTCCCCCGCCAGTTGCTATCTGTTGCAGGCGCCGCACGAGGGGCGGACGTACTCGCTGGTGCTGGATCTCGGCAACGGCGCCCTCGGTGCGTTGCAGCGCCACGTCGAGCTCGCCGACGTCGACGCCGTGGCGCTGAGCCACCTGCATGTCGACCACTTCGTTGATCTGGCGTCGCTCTACGTGGTGCGCACCTATGGCCCGGCCGGTCGCCAGTCCCGGCTGCCGGTACTCGCGCCGTCGGGCGCGGCCGAGCGGCTGGTCCAGGTGGATGGTGCGGCCGGCAGGGCAGGCATCGACGCCGTCTTCGACTTCGTCGAGTGGAGTGCGACGCAGCCGCTCATTCTGGGACCCTTCACTGTGCGGGTGTGTCGGGTCATGCACCCGGTCGAGTCGTACGCCGTGCGGGTCGAGGCGGGGACGCGGTCGCTGGTGTACTCCGGGGACACCGGGCCGTGCGCGGCACTGGTCGATCTGGCGCGCGCCGCCGATGTGCTGCTGTGTGAGGCGTCCTTCGTCGAGGGCGCGGACAACCCGCCCGATCTGCATCTGACCGGGCGGCAGGCGGCAGAGCATGCCGCCGCTGCCGGTGTCGGGAGGCTGCTGCTGACCCATGTGCCTCCGTGGCACGACCCGCAGCAGGTGCTGGCCGAGGCGCGACCGGCCTTCGAGAGATCGCTCGACCTCGCGGCACCAGACGTCACGTACCAAGTCTGACCCCGCCCGAGACCTCCACCTCCCGATCATTCGAGGGCCACCGTCACGGCTAAGAGGTGGGGCCGGTGAGACTCGAACTCACACTGGCACGGACCTAAACCGTGTGCCTCTGCCTATTGGGCTACGGCCCCGAACGGACACCAGGGTAGGAGGCAACCAGGCGTAGGTTGACATCCACACCCCACGGACGAAGGAGCAAAAGGCGTGCGCACTCGATGGCTCGGCCGAACAGGCATCCAGGTGACCCCGTACTGCCTGGGCGCGATGATGTTCGGCGCCTGGGGCAACCCCGACCACGACGACTCGGTGCGCATCATCCACGCGGCACTGGACGTCGGGATCAACTTCATCGACACCGCCGACGTCTACGCGCAGGGCGAGTCCGAGGAGATCGTCGGCAAAGCACTGAAAGGCCGGCGCGACGACGTCGTGCTGGCCACCAAGTTTCACGGGCCGATGGGCGACGACCCCAACCGCCGCGGCCAGTCCCGCCGCTGGATCATGCGGGCGGTCGAGGACAGCCTGCGGCGGCTGCAGACCGACCACATCGACCTCTATCAGGTGCACCGGCCCAACCCGGAGACCGACATCGACGAGACGCTGTCGGCTCTGTCCGACCTGGTGCACTCCGGCAAGGTCCGCGCGATCGGCTCGTCGACCTTTCCGGCCGAGGAGATCGTCGAGGCACAGTGGGTGGCCGCCGACCGAGGTCGCGAGCGCTTCCGCACTGAGCAGCCGCCGTACTCGATCCTCGCCCGTGGCATCGAGCGGTCGGTTTTGCCGACCTGTCAGCGGTACGGAATGGGGACGCTGGTGTGGAGCCCGCTGGGGGGAGGCTGGCTGAGTGGCAAGTATCGCAAGGGCCAGGACGTGGACATGACGACCGGGCGGGCTTCGCGGATGCCGGATCGGTTCGACCCGGCGGAGCCCGGAAACGCCCGCAAGTTGGACGCCGTCGAGGAGCTGGCCGTGGTGGCCGACGAGGCCGGTACGTCGTTGACGCATCTGGCCGTCGCGTTCGCGGTCGCCCACCCGGGAGTGACGTCGGCGATCGTCGGTCCGCGCACCATGGGCCAGCTCACCGACCTGCTCGCCGGCGCCGAGTTGCTGCTTGACGACGATGTTCTCGATCGGATCGACCAGATCGTCGAGCCCGGCACCGACCTCAACCCTGACGACGCCGGGTGGACCCCTCCGGAGCTTGCCGACGTGACCACCCGTCGCCGTGCGGTGGACGATCGCGCCGCCGGATAGCGGCCGCAGGCGCCTCCGTTAGACAATCCCGTCGACCAGCAACAGTCCCGCTGCGACCAGCACGGCGACAACTAGTACGACGGCTGCTCGCTGCGGGCCGGCGCCTCGGCTGCCGACCGCGAAGCGACCATCTTCCAGCTCGAGGTTGACCGCGCGATAGCGCATCGTGCCGTAGCCGATGCCGGATGCTCCGACGGCGAGCAGCAGGCCCCCCGCAGTCAGGCTCAGCGGGCTGGTGCTGCCTCCGGAGCCAAACTTGGCGACGGCGAGACCCACGATGAGCACGTTGGCAGCCGTACGCAACCAGGCCAGATACGTCCGCTCGTTAGCCATGTGGTCACGGGCACGGCTCGACTGGGCGGTGCCGTCGTCCTGACTGGCCATCTCGTCACCGGACCTCAGCGCACCACGAATGCGGTCTCGCCGCGGGGTTCCTCGTGCTCAACATCCACCTGGTCAACCCGGGCCTGGTCCGAGCCGGTCCGGCACCACCCGACGAGCTGCTCGACGGAGTCGGCCGGCCCCTCGAAGACGGCCTCCACTGTGCCGGCCGAGGTGTTGCGGACCCAACCGGCCACGCCCGCGGCTTGCGCCTCGGCCTGACAACTGTCTCGGAAGAAGACGCCCTGAACCTCGCCGTGCACGACCACTCGACGCCTGACCATGCCGGTGAATCTAGCTGCGCGGGCTCCGGCTGCGAAGTCAGGCTGTGCGGGTGGGAACAATCCGGTCGATCCGGTGTTGGGCACGGATACTCAGACACCCGAAAAGATCATCTACACCGCCCGCGCGTCCGCCACCGGAGGTCGCGATGGCCACGCCGCGTCGGACGACGGCGTCCTCGACTTCGACCTGACCGCGCCGAAGGAGACCGGGGGGGCCGGCACGGGGACGAACCCCGAGCAGCTGTTCGCTGTCGGCTACGCGGCCTGCTTCCAGGGTGCGCTCGGCCTCATCGGCAAAGGCCAAGGCGTCGACACCTCAGACTCAGTGGTGGAGGCCGCGGTCGCTTCGGTCCCGAGGGTGACTCGTTCGCAATCACCGTCGACCTCACCGCCCGCATCCCCGGCGTCGACGCCGACACCGCTCAGCGGCTGGTCGAGGGCGCGCATGAGGTGTGCCCATACTCGAAGGCGACCCGGGGCAACGTCCCGGTCACCGTCACGGGTGTTTCGGCCGGTGACAACTTTTCGGAGTGGAGGACTCACCAAGCGCTGATCACCCGGTACGGCGGCACGAACATGTGCCGAGGCTCGCGTGGCAGCAGCCGCAGCAAGTTGTCGACCGCAACGGCCTGTGCGATCGCGCGCACTAGTTCGTGATCCACCCCGACGATTTCGCTGACCAGATCGAACCTGCGCCTCAGCGCGGCGTCTGGGTCTTGGCTTGCTGCTGCATCGTCCCACCGGTCGCCAGGGGTTCGGCTACGGCGCCGGGGTGCGGAACGCTGACCTTCAGGGCGAGCGGCTCGCCATCGGCAGCCGTGACCGGCCAGACCGCCGAGTTGACGCCGCTCCATGCTGAACCGTCGGAGCGCAGACGCCGCCGGTTGGCCAACGTTCCCGCGGTCTGTGGCAGACGGGTGACCCAGCCAGCCATCTTGGGGTCGGCGGACAGTCGCTGCGCGAGAGCCGCAGGCAACTCCCACGCGCCCATGCTGGGCACGCTCGTCACGAGGCCAGAACCGCGACCAGGTCAGGAACAATGGCGCGTAGCGCCTCGCCTCGGTGGCTGATTGCGTCCTTGGCAGCCGGCGACAGCTCGCCATTGCTCAACAGCTGGCCGTCGGCGACGAACAGCGGGTCGTAACCGAACCCGCCGTCGCCAACGGCTTCTCGCAGCAGCCGGCCGCGCATCACCCCCGTCCGTACCCTCTCACCGTCGTGCGGGGTCACCAGCGCCATCGCGCAGCGAAACTGCGCTGAACGGCGCTCATCGGGCACGTCGACGGTCTGCGCCAGCAGCAACGCGTTGTTGGCCGCGTCGTCTTTGGCCCGGCCGGACCAGCGGGCGGACAACACCCCGGGCATGCCGTTCAGCGCGTCGACACACAGCCCGGAGTCGTCGGCCAGCGCTGGCAGGGCGGTGGCAGCAACCGCCGCGCTCGCCTTGATCAGCGCATTGGCCACGAACGTCGCCTCGGTCTCGGCCGGCTCGTCGTACGGCGCGACGTCGTCCAGCCCGAGCACCGTGATGTCGGGCAACTGTGGCTCGACGATCCGGCGCAGCTCGGCCAGCTTCTTGGGGTTGCGGGTGGCCAGCACAACCCGTCGACGTTCCGGCCGTTTGACGGGCGTCACCGTGGCTTTAGCGGCTCTGCCAGTGCCTCGGTCTGCTTGCGGGTCAGGTCGGCGCAACCCGCTGCGGCCAGCTCGAGCAGCCGGTCCAGCAGTGCCTTGTCGAACGGCTCGCGCTCTGCGGTGCCCTGCACCTCGACGAAGCGGCCGTCACCGGTCATCACCACGTTCATGTCGGTGTCGGCCCGCACGTCTTGCTCATATTCCAAGTCAAGCACCGGCTCACCGTCCACCACGCCGACGGAGACGGCTGCCACCGAGCCAGTCAGTGGCTCACCCTTCAGGGCTCCCTGCGTGCGCAGCGCGCTGATCGCGTCCGCCAGAGCGACGTAGGCGCCGGTGATCGCCGCGGTACGGGTGCCGCCGTCGGCCTGCAGGACGTCGCAGTCGACCACGATCGTGTTCTCGCCCAGTGCCTTGGTGTCGACGATGGCGCGCAGCGAACGGCCAACCAGGCGTGAGATCTCGTGCGTACGCCCGCCGATCTTGCCGCGCACCGACTCGCGGTCGGACCGGGTATGCGTCGACCGAGGCAACATGGCGTACTCGGCGGTCACCCAGCCCTGCCCAGAGCCGCGCCGCCACCGCGGCACCCCTTCGGTGGCGCTGGCGGCGCACAGCACGCGGGTGCGACCAAACTCCACCAGCACTGAGCCCTCGGCGTGGTCGAGCCAGCCGCGGGTGATGCGGACGTCGCGTAGCCGGTGCGATGGGCGGGCGGTGGTGCTGTTGGGGTCGGTGTTGGTTTTGGAGCCAGTGTCAGTTTCGGTCACGGCAGTGAGCCTAGCCAGGCCCAGACCGACCAGAAGTGACGGACCGCCTGTCCAAAAGTGACGGACCGCCGGTCCAAAAGTGACGGACCGCCGGTCCAAAAGTGACGGACCGCCGGTCCAAAAGTGACGGATGGCGGGGAGTGGGGCTGGGTGCTGATGCGAGATGTCGTGGCCGCGTGGAAGGATGAGCGACCGACCGCGACTGGCGCTGCACGAGCAGCGCCCCGACCAAGGAGGACTCGTGGCCGCAGGGGCGAACCCGCCGAGGGCCGATCAGACGCCGGAGCAGATCGTCAGCGACATCGAGGGCACCCGCGAGCAGCTCGCGCAGACCATC
>JACCYS010000054.1 GCA_013696365.1 Nocardioidaceae bacterium | reverse complement strand
GGGGTGCGTGACACCTCGGTCGACGTGGAGCACCGCCGCCAGCGTGACAACGTCGACGCCGCCGCGATCGTGCTGCAGCACACCCCCCTGCACGTTCCCGTGCTCGTGACGTCGTCGTCGTCGGTCTACGGCGGCAGCAGATGGTCACGTCCCAGCGCCGAGACCGACCTGGCCGACCCCCGCGGCGGGTACGCCGCGAGCAAGGCGGTCGTCGAGACCCTGTGCGCACAGCGCCGAGCAGCCGGCGGGCTCGTGCTGGCGACCAGGCCCTTCACCCTCGCCGGCGAGGATCAGCGCGCCGACATGGCGCTCGCCCGCTGGATCGACGCGGCCCGCGCCGGCCGACCGCTGCGCATCTTCGGCGCACCCGAACGCACCCGCGACATCACCGACGTGCGCCAAGCCGCCCGGGTGCTGGTCTCGCTGCTGTCCCACACGCCGCACTGGGCAGCAGCCGGCGGGACGGTCAACGTGGGCACCGGCCGGGCTCACACCCTCGCCGAGTTGGCCGACGCGGCCCGCGCCGCCGCCGATGCTGACGTGCCGATCGTGGTCGAGCCGGCGTCTGCGGTCGAGGTGCGGCATACCCTCGCTGACACCCGACGGTTGCAGGCGCTCATCGGCTTCTCGCCGCACACCGATCTGCAGACGCTGGTAACCCGCCAGGCAGCCACCCAGCCATTCCGGTCCGGCGCAGTGGCCGACCCGGTGTCGACATGACAGGGAATCCGACAACGGGCAACCCGACAACGGGTCACCCGACCAGGGCCCGTCTCGGCGCGACGATGGTGCTGGTCGGGTTGCTGGCGGCGATCGGTGCAGGCGTGGGCATCGGCGTGCCGGCGCTGTCGGGCGAACCGGGTGCGCGAGCCGCAGTGGACGAGCCGCAGTACCTGTTGAGCGCGCTCAGCCTCGCCGAGGACGGCGACCTGGACATCTCCGACGAGCTCGCCGAGGCACGTGCGGTGCCCTACCACCCGGGCGCGTTGCCGGTGCAGACCGCAGCACAGCCGGACGGGTCACAGCTCAGCCCGCACGACCCGCTGCTCGCGGTGCTGCTGGCTCCGGCGGTTGCAGTCGGTGGATGGGTCGGTGCCAAGGTGCTGCTGGCTGCGGTCGGCGGGCTGCTTGCCGCCTTGCTCGTCTGGGTTGCCGTTCGCCGCTTCGCCGTGCCACCGCTGCTGGCCGCCGCGGTCGTCGGGGTCGCCGCCACCAGTGCACCGCTGAGCGTGTACGGCCAGCAGGTGTATCCCGAGCTGCCGGCAGCGCTGGCGGTGCTGGCCGCGGTAGCGGCGCTCACCGGTCAGTTCGGCCGCGGCGGATTGGCGACCCTGGTGCTCGCGGTCGTTGCCCTGCCCTGGCTGTCGGTGAAGTACGCCCCGGTCGCCGCCGTGCTGGCGCTGCTCGGCCTGGCGGCGTTGTGGCGAGTCGGCCGGTTGCGGACCGCAACTGTCCTTGCCACCGGCTGGGGCTTGGTCGGGGTGATGTTCGTGTGGGTGCACCGGCTGCTGTACGGCGGGTGGACCGCCTATGCCTCCGGTGACCACTTCCAGACCTCCGGCGAGCTCGGTGTGGTCGGCTTCTCGCCGGACTATGCCGGGCGCAGCACACGGCTTGTCGGCCTGCTAGTCGACCGTGACTTCGGGTTGGTCGCCTGGCAGCCGGCGTGGGTGCTGGCGGTGCCGGCGCTCGCGTCGCTGCCCTGGTTGCTGCCGCGCAGCAGGCGGCGCCACGATGTTGTCGGCGGCTGGCCGGTGCTGGTCGCGCCGGTGGTGGCGGGCTGGCTGGTCGCAGCCTTCGTGGCGCTGACCATGCACGGCTATTGGTTTCCGGGTCGCCAGTTGGTGGTCGTGTTGCCGTTGGCCGTGCTGGCGATGTCGGTCTGGCTGGCGGCGCTGCTGAGCGAGACCACCGGGTCGGGTCGGTCGCTGCTGCTCGGGGGCAGTGGTCTGCTCGGCGCCGCCGGTGTCGCCACCTACGGCTGGCTATTGGTCGCCGGATGGCGGGGGCAGCTCGGCTGGGTCGACGCGCCCGACCAGCAGGCGCCGGTGGCGCTCGCGACCATCCGAGCAGTGCTGCCGGACTACAGAGTGCTCGACGTCACCACCTGGTGGCTGCACGCGGGCTGGACGGTGGCGCTGCTCGCATTGGCTGCCCTCGGCATACGCCACGCCCGCAAGACCACTGGGCCGCCATCCGCGCCGGTGGTCACACCGCCCACCCTGCAACCAACTGGTCAGCAACGATGAGGAGAACCTGCATGCGTGCAAACCTGCCCACCCAACCCATCGCGAGGCGCCTAGCTCGGCTGGCGGCCACGGTCGTCCTTGCCGGAGGCCTGGGCGGCGTGGCCGGGTGCAGCGATGACGGCGCGGGCGTGCGCGAGCTCGAGCCCGGCTGCTCCGAGAGCGGCTCCGGCTCCGGGTCAGACACCAGCTCGGGCAGCGGCTCCGAGAGTGGCACTGACAGTGGCTCTGAGAGCGGTTCGAGCAGCCAGGAGTGCGCGTCGGAGGGATCGTCCTCCACGTGAGCCGGGCATCGCGAGTCTGTCTGGTCGTGGCCGCCGTCGCCTCCGTGACGGTGGCGGCGACTGGCTGCTCGTTTGCGGGCGCCGGCGACGACGTCGTGCGGGTCTATACCGCCCGGCATTACGACCTGGAGAGCGCCTTCGAGCAGTTCTCCGCCGACACCGGAGTTTCGGTGGAGTTTCTCTATGGCACCGACGCCGAGCTGCGCGAGCGGATCCAGGCCGAGGGCGAGGACACCCTGGCCGACGTCTACCTGACCGTCGATGCCGGCAACCTGGCCGCCGCCGCCGCCGAGGGGCTTTTCCGGCCGACCCGCTCCGACGTGCTCGACAGGGCGGTCCCGCGGGCGCTGCGGGACCCGCAGGACCGTTGGTTCGGGCTTGCGGAGCGGGCACGCACCATCGTCTACGACCCAGCCAGGGTGGACCCGTCCGACCTGTCGACCTACGAGGACCTCGCCGACCCCAAATGGGACGGCAGGCTCTGCCTGCGCGGGGCAACCGAGACCTACACCCAGTCTCTGGTGGCCAGCCTGATCGCGCGCAACGGCTACGCCGACACCAAACGCGTGGTGGCCGGCTGGGTCGACGACGCCGAGATCTTCAGCAACGACGTCGACCTACTGAAGAACATCGCCAGCGGCGACTGCGAGGTCGGGATCGCGAACCACTACTACCTGGCCCAGCTACTCGACGAGGACCCGGATTTCCCGGTCAAGATCTTCTGGGCCGACCAGCAGACCGCCGGTGTGCACATCAACGTGTCCGGCGCGGGTGTCACCGCGGCCGCGGACAACCCCGACCTAGCCAGGCAGCTGCTGGAGTGGCTGGCCACCGACGGCCAGCAGGCGTTCACCGCCGGCAACTTCGAATACCCGGTGAACGCCGAGGCGCAGCCGGTGCCGTTGATCGAGGGCTTTGGGGACTTCAAGGCGGACCGGTTGCACGCCGCCGAGCTTGCCGATCGCAACGCTGACGCTATTCGTCTGATGGCTGAGACCGGCTATGAGTGAGACCGGGCGCCGCGGCTGGCGGCTGGTGGTCGTCGCCGTCGCCGCCTTCGCGGTCGTGCCCGTCGGCCTCGTCGCGGTCAGCATCCTCACCCCCAGCACCGAGGTGTGGTCGTTTCTGTGGCGCACCGACCTGCCCGACATGTTGATGACCACGGTCGTTCTGCTGGTCGCCGTGGTTGGCTGCACCCTGCTGCTCGGCGCCGGCCTGGCCTGGCTTGTCGGGCGCTACCGGTTCCCCGGTCAGCGCTGGTTCTCGTGGCTGCTGGTGCTGCCGTTGGCGGTGCCGGCGTACGTGCTGGGCTTCGTCTATCTCGGGTTGCTGGACTACCCCGGCCCGGTGCAGTCCGGGCTGCGCACGTTGTTCGGTGACAACGTCTGGTTTCCCGAGGTGCGCACGCTGCCGATGGCGGTGCTGGTGCTCTCGCTGGCGCTCTACCCGTACGTCTACCTACTGGCCCGGGCCGCCCTGACCGAGCAGACCGCGGCGACCTATGAGGCGGCGCGGGTGCTCGGACAGGGACCGCTGCAGGCGGCGCGCCGGGTCGTGCTGCCGATGGCCCGACCGTCGCTGGCTGCCGGCGCGGCACTGGTTGCGATGGAGACCCTCACCGACTTTGCCACCGTGCAGTACTTCAATGTGCAGACCGTGTCGGTCGCGGTCTATCAGGTGTGGAACGGCATGTACGACCGGGTTGCGGCCAGCGAGATCGCCTCGCTGGTGTTGCTGTTCGCGATCGCTGTGATCGGTCTGGAGCGGGTGGCCCGCGGCCGGGCGCGCTTCCACCAGAATGGGGGAGCGCGCACCGTCGACCCGGTGCACCTCAGCGGCGCCAAGGCGTGGGCAGCCACCGGGATCTGCGGCCTGGTGGTCGCCGTCACTTTCGTCGTGCCGGTGCTGCAGTTGCTGGCGTGGTCGAGCACTGCGACTGTGCTTAGCTCCACCGGGGGGCTCGACCCGCGCTACCTGGGCTACCTCCTCAACAGCCTGACGATCGCCACACTGACCGCATTGGCCTGCGCGACAATCGCGGTGCTGGTCGCCAGCGCCACCCGCCTCGGGGGCGGCACGTCCACCCGACGCCTTGCCAGGCTCGCAACCGTCGGCTACGCGGTGCCCGGACCGGTGGTTGCCATCGGCGTGCTTGCGATGCTCGCTGCAGCCGACGCAGCGCTCGACCTGGTGGGGTTGTCGTGGGGCGCGGTGCTGGTCACTGGCACCCTCGTCGGTCTCCTGTACGCCTATATCGTCCGCTTCTTGGCACTCGCCTATACCAGCGTGGATGCCAGCCTCGAAAAGGTCGCCCCGTCGATCACCGACGCGGCGCTCACCCTCGGCGCAGCCCCCCGCGGTGTGGTCCGGCGGGTGCATGTCCCGTTGGTACGCTCGGGGGTCGGTGTCGCGCTGGTGCTCGTCGCCGTGGACGCGCTCAAAGAGTTGCCGGTGGTGCTGCTGCTGCGACCGTTCGGCTTCGAAACGTTGGCGATCTGGGTCTATCAGCTCGCCTCGGAGTCTCGCTGGGAGCTCGCCGGGCTGCCGGCACTGACGATCGTTGCGGTCGCCGTGGTGCCCGTCGTATGGCTGTTCCGGCAGACTTTGCAG
This sequence comes from Nocardioidaceae bacterium, assembly GCA_013696365.1. Classification (GTDB taxonomy): domain Bacteria; phylum Actinomycetota; class Actinomycetes; order Propionibacteriales; family Nocardioidaceae; genus JACCVL01. Next base: position 5,558 of record JACCYS010000054.1, on the reverse strand, counting down.
TTGGCATCGCAGCTGCCACCTGAGACAGTCCGAGAGGGTCCCGACGAGCATCTGGTGAGAGGCGGTGAACGTGGCCAGTCCTGAGTTGTCGACCCGGCACGCAGCACCGTTGCGGACCGCACCGGTCCTCGAGCTGTGCGACCTCAGCAAACGGTTCGGTGACGTGCTGGCGTTGGACCGGGTCAGCCTGCAGGTGTCGGCTGCCGAGCTGCTGGCTGTGGTCGGGCCCAGTGGCTGCGGCAAGTCGACGATGCTGCGGGCGGTTGCGGGTCTGCTTGCGGCGGACAGCGGTGAGATCTGGGCCGGCGGACGGCAGGTGGCCGGCCCGAGGACGTTCGTGCCGCCAGAGCGCCGCAATGTGGGCGTGGTCTTTCAAGACCTGGCGTTGTTCCCGCACCTTGACGTGGCGTCCAACGTGGTCTTCGGGTTGCGCCGCCGAGACCGCGGCCGCCAGCAGCGGGTGCGCGAGGTGCTCGACCTGGTGGGGCTCGACGGTTTGGGGCAGCGCTTCCCGCACGAGCTGTCGGGCGGTGAGCAGCAGCGGGTCGCGCTGGCGCGGGCGTTGGCCCCCGACCCGGCAGTGGTGCTGCTCGACGAGCCGTTCTCGCACCTGGACCGCAACCTGCGCACGCTCGTCCGCGAACACACCGTCCAGGTGCTGCACGCCGCCGGCGCCACCGGGGTCTTCGTCACCCACGACCAGGAGGAGGCATTGGCAGCCGGCGACCGGGTGGCGGTGATGCACGCCGGCCGCCTCGAGCAGGTCGATGTGCCCGAGCAGGTGTTCCACAACCCGACCAGTCGCTTTGTGGCGACGTTCCTGGGCGAGGCCGACTTCGTTCGCGGGGAGCGAGTCGGCGACCGGGCACACACCGCATTCGGCACGTTGCCGGTGACGACCCCCGGCGTCGGTCCGTGCCAGGTGATGCTGCGCCCGCACGAGGTGGCGATGGAGCCGGCCGACAGCGGCAGCGGGGTGGTTGTCCGCACCGAGTTCCGCGGCGCCCTGGTGCTGCACCACGTCAGGTTTGCCGACGGCAGTACGCTGCGCGGCGTACGGCCGCACTCGTCGCCGCTGGCCATCGGCACCCGGGTGCGGGTGCGACCGTTGGTGGATCACCCGCTCGCGGTGTTCGCCGCCTGAGCCCGTGACCGGGCTCGCGGCGACGGTCCGCACTCAGCGGCTCGACCTGGTATTGCTGACCGGCGCGTGGCTGCGTGCCTACGTCGCCGGCGAGCCGCTGCCCGACCTCGGCTTCACCGACCCCGAGGACTTTCTGGCCGGATCGGCGCACACGGTGCACCTGCGGGCCGCGCAACTGGCCCACGCGCCGGCCGACGAGCCTTGGCTGTTGCGGGCGGTGGTGTTGCGCGAAAGCGGCGCAGCGGTCGGCCGCAGCAACTTCCACGCTCCACCGGACGCCCGAGGCATGGTCGAGATCGGGTATGGCGTGCTGCCTGACCATCAGGGGCAGGGCTATGCCGCAGAGGCCGCAGCGGCGATGTGGACATGGGCGGCCGAGCACGGGGCACAGGTGCTGCGGGCCAGCATCGCGCCGGACAACGCGGCGTCGCTGGCGTTGATACGCCGTGCAGGGTTCGTCCGGGTCGGCGAGCGGGTCGATGCCCGCGATGGGCTGGAGCAGATCTGGGAGCGGGCCGCCGACGCCTCCGGCAGCTGAGCGGTCGACCTGGGAGGCTGACGCCCATGGCCAGGCGTGCGGGGCAGCACGACGGCGCGCAGGTCGCGTTGCTCGCTGTGATCGCACTTGGCGGCGCCATCGGTGCCGTGGCCCGGCATGCTGCCAGCCTCATGCTGCCTGTCGCGAGCGGCGACTGGCCCTGGGCGACGTTGCTGGTCAACCTGACCGGCAGCGCCCTGATCGGTGTGCTGCTCGTGCATGTCACCGCCCGCCCGGGGCGGCACCGCCTGCTGCGGCCGTTCCTCGGAATCGGGGTGCTCGGCGGGTACACCACCTTCTCCACCTACGCGGTCGATGCGGTCACGCTGGTCACCGAGGGCAGACCCGTGCTGGCGCTCGGATACCTCGCGGTGACAGCGGTCGGGGCGGTGCTGGCCGTCGCCGTGGCGGTCGCTGTGACCAAGGCTTTCGGCCGGACGGGCAGGGGGTCGCAGTGACCTGGTGGTGGGTCTGCCTCGGTGCTGCTGCCGGTGCGCCGCTGCGCTACCTCACCGACCGGGCGGTGCAACGCCGCCTCGGTGCGGGTCTGCCGTGGGGCACTCTCGTGGTCAACGTCGCCGGCTCGTTGCTGCTCGGTCTGGTGACCGGCGTCGCCGGGCAGCAGACCGGTGACGGTGCGCTGGTCGCCGGCGTCGGGATCGGGTTGTGCGGAGCGTTCACCACGTACAGCACTTTCGCCTACGAGACGTGGCAACTGGTCGAGGACGGCGCGGCTGCGTCGGCGGCGTTGAACGTGCTGGTGAGCGTGCTGGCGGGGGTCGCGGCCGCTGCACTGGGGCTGGTGATCGGCCAACTGCTGTGAGCCGCCTACTGGCCACCAGAGACGTACTGGTTGAGCTGGTCGCGCTCGAACTCCAACTCACCGATGCGGGTCTTGACCGCGTCACCAATGCTGACCAGGCCTTGCAGCTTGGCATCATGAACGACCGGCACGTGCCGGATGCGGCGAACGGTCATCAGTCGCATCAGGTCGTCCAGGCTGTCGCTCGGCTCGCAGACGACCACGTCGGTGGACATGATGGTGTCGACTGTGGACGTCAACAAGGCGTCCGGCCCCTCGGCGATGCGGCGCACAACGTCACGCTCAGACACGATGCCGGTGACCTGCTCGCCGTCGGGGCTCACCACCACCGCACCGATGTTGTGCTCTGCGAGCAGATGCAACAGGTCATGCACTGACGCCCGCGGATCGATGACGACAACCGTGGCGACTGCCTTTGCTGCGAGCACATCTTTGATCCGCATCTGCGCAGGGTAGTGCCGACGGAGGGTCCTGGGCCAGGTGTGATGTCCAGGCACGTTGGTCGAGATCGTGTGACGCGACGGTGTGATGTCGTAGATGGGTGAAGGCCTCCTGGTGTGGAGTGGAGCTGTCTAGAAACCAGTTCCGCACCGACGGAGGCCTTCGTGGCCCACGCTACCCATTCCAACGCTGCCCTGACCCCCCGCGCCCGGTTGAGGTTGGCGCTTCTCATCGTTGACCATGGCTGGCCGCTGGCCAGGGCTGCCGAGCGCTACGACGTGTCGTGGAAGACTGCCAAGAAGTGGGCTGAGCGATACGCGGCCGAAGGACCTGTTGGCATGGCTGATCGGTCCTCTCGTCCCCATCATCAGCCGAACCGGACTCCGGTGCCGGTGGTCCGTAAGATCGTCCACCTGCGCTGGAAGCAGCGCCTGGGTCCCGTCGAGATCGCAGACCGGCTCAACATGCCGTCCTCAACGGTGCACGCGGTCTTGGTGCGCTGCGGGATTAACCGGCTCTCGCACATCGACCGTGCCACCGGTGAGCCGATCCGACGCTACGAACACGAGCGGCCGGGCGATCTGATCCACGTGGACGTGAAGAAGCTCGGCAAGGTCCCCGACGGCGGTGGGTGGCGCTACGTCGGCCGGCAGCAGGGCAAGAAGAACCGCTCCACCACTGCGGTCCGAACCGCCGGCCGCGGCAACCTCCACGGCAACCCGTTGATCGGGACCTGCTACCTGCACACCGTGATCGATGACCAGTCCCGCGTGGCCTACGTCGAGGCCCGCTGTCCCGCGTCAAGAAGGTGGCAGGAATTGTGGCTCGGGAAAGGTGGGGGTTGTCGGGTCGGCGAGGCCTTGGTGAACATCGTGCGGGCGGTTCCAGGCGATCGCCTCGTGCGGCCGGATGGTGTTGAACTCGACTCGGAAGGCCTCGGCCTCGCGGACCAGGTCGAGGGGGTCGTCGATGGGTTCGAGGTAGAGCCGGTCGTACTTCAGCGACTGGAAGCCGCGTTCTCGGACGCCGTTCTGGCCCGGGCTGTTGACCTTGGTCCGGACGTGGGTCAACGCCGGTTGGCCGGTGATGAAGGCGCCGAAGCGGAACGACTTGAACGGGCCACCGTTGTCGGTGACCAGCGTGATGGCCGGCTTGATCTCCCCGGTGTCGGTGTCGACCGTGCAGAGGTCGACCAGCGGGTGGCCGAGCAGCCGCTCGGCCTCGGTGACAGCGACTTCGACCGCGGTGATCGCGTCGAACTGGTTGGCGGTAGGGGACCAGTGCCAGCCGAACTCGTAGGTGGACCAGTAGTCGGCGATCCCCGCCACCCGCCAGGTGCCGCCCTTGGTCGTCTCGCACTCGGAGAAGTCGAACTGCCACACCTGGTTCGGGGCCGTCGGCGGTTCGGCGAACGCAGCACGCCGTTGCTGGGCCAGCTGACGACGTTCGCGCTGGTAGTGGGCCTTGAGTAGCAGCCCTTCGTCATCGAGGATCCGCAGCACCGTCGAGGCCGTCACCGGGTGACCGCTGTGGCGAGCCATCGCCCAGATCTTGCGGTGCCCCCAAGCCGGGTGTTGGGTCGCCAACGCAACCACCACGTCGCGGTTGCTCGACCGGGCTGGCCGCGGCCACGGGCCCTTGGCCGGCTTCCTCGCTCTGGATCTGGCTTGCCAGCGGCGGTAGGTCCGCTCCGGGATGCCGAACAGCTCACAGAACCTCGTGGTCGGCATCCCCGCCTCGACCCTGGCTACCTCGAGGTCCTCGAAGGGCCCAGTCGGCCCTCAGCTGACTTCTTCCAGACCCGCGCCTCCAGGTGCGCCTCGCCCAGCGCCTGCGTCAGCTCGGCGACCTCCGCTTCGAGCTGCTGCTCGCGGGTCGAGGGACCAGTCCGGCCGGCGCTCAGGCCCACCTTGCCGCACTCGACGAAGTCGGCCCTCCACCGGTGGATCGACTGCTCGCTGACCTTCTCCTTCCGGGCGGCCTCTGAGACCGAGACCTCACCAGCCAAGACCGCCAGCACGACGCGGGTCTTCCTCTCCGCCGCGATCACAGGCGCACGACCCATGAGATACCTCCTCGACTCAGACGCCGATCATGCCCTCACAACCGGCCTGCCAAGAAGTTTGAAGCGGGACAGTTGGGGACGCGGTTCCGGTTCCTGGGCGACAAAGGTTCCGGGACCTGGTTGACACCTGGTGTTGTTGCCGCCCTTGTTGGCGGGGTTCTTTCGTGGTCCGAGGGTCGCGGAAGGAGCCGGTGGTGTTGGTGGAGCTGGGTGTGGTCGAGCAGCGGTATAGGGCGGTGCTGGAGGTTCTGGACGGGGTCGCGGTCACTGATGTGGCCCGCCGGTTCGGGGTGTCGCGGCAGACGGTGGCCGAGACCACCGTCGGGTCGTTCAAGAACGAGCTGATCCGCCGACAGGGCCCCCGGCGCGACGTCGACCACGTCGAACTCGGCACCACCGAATGGGTCATCTGGTTCAACACCGAGCGACCCCACGACGAGCTCGACGACTTCACCCCCGAAGCCGTCGAGAAGCTCCACTACGATCACAGACGCGCCCTGCAACAGGCAGGGTGGCTCATGAAACAAGTCTCCGCACTCGCCGAGAC
>JACCYS010000047.1 GCA_013696365.1 Nocardioidaceae bacterium | reverse complement strand
AGTTGCCGCCGGACTCGCACTGCGCGAGCGCGTCCCAGGTGCTGTCGTCGGCGGCCGAGGCCGGAGCGGCCAGGCCGAGCACGGGAGCAGCGACCGCGGTTGCGAGCGTTGCGGTGGCAGCCGCGATGCGCGGCGTCCGGCGCGCCGGTTTTAGGGCGCGGTGACGGGGGGTGTAGCTCATGTAGATATCCCTCTCCGATCGCCTGCGAAGTCAGCTGTCGGGTTCGGGCTGGAGAGTGCCCGGCCGCATCTAAGCGACTTCACCCCAAGACGCCGAAACAGTCGAGACCGTCTCAGCGCCGGACTACTTGGGTCCTCCGCTCCCGCCCTTATTCGGATTGTTGGTCAAAGGGACCGCTGCGGCTGGGCGGGATTCGGCGTACCGCTGCGGGTGTTCAGCCACCGACCGTACGGATGCTCGCCCGTTCGCGCAAGCGTTAGCGAACTGTGATGTGAATGAGTCTGCCGCGGCTGGCTCGCACGCTGCGCTATGCAACCTCTGTGTCTGTTTGCGTTACCGCGGACCCATCGTCGAAATAGGGATGAATCGACGCATCACGGAGACCCACTCGGCGCAGCGTGACCTCGCTCACTGGCCCCCGGCGTGTCGCGCCGACGGGCTCAACGCGCCAGTCGCCGCAACGCCGATGACAGCGCATCGACACCCCACACAAGCACCACGTAGACGAGCAACACCAGCGCGACGTCGGTCCACCGCCGAAACGCCAGGTCGAGCCGTAGCTGGTAGCCGAGGCCGGCGGTGGTGATGAAGCCGACCACCACGGTGGCCCGCACGATCACCTCCCAGCGGTACAGCAGGAAGGTGACCAGCCGGGGCAGCGCCTGCGGCAGCACGCCGTAGGCGACCATCGCGACCCGGCCGGCTCCAGCGGCCCGCAGGTTGCGCAGCGGTCCGCGGTCCAAGTTGTCGACGACGTCGGAGCCAAGCCGTCCCAGCACGCCAGAGTCGTGCAGTGCCAGCGCAAGGGCGCCGGCGAGGATGCCCGGCCGGACGAGGAACACGATCAACAGTGCCCACACCACGTCGGGCACCGAGCGGGCGACGATGTGCATCGACCGCGAGAGCAGGTACAGCGGCCAGGCGAGGCGCGGGTGGGTTCCGAACTCGCCGACGGTCAACAGCCGACTGGAGTAGCCGATGGTGGCGAGCGCGCCGACCGCAGCCAGCCCGACCGCCAACACGCTCATCACCACTGTGTCCACCGCGAGAGGTAGCACCTCACCCCAGGCGGCACGGTCGGCGTACGCCGGGGTGCCCACCGAGTCGACGCCCAGCAGATCGCGGCCGAAGTCGACTGACCGCTGCCAGGTCACGCCCAGCCCGGGCAGGGTGGTGGTCGGCTGGGTGAGGATGACCGCCCACGCCCCCACCACCACCAACACCGCCAACGCCACGACTATCAACGCGGGGCCGAGCAGCCACGGAGCCCTACCGTCCCCGTCAGGCGGCGAGGGAGTGTCAGGCGTCGGGCGGCGGGCGAGGTGTACGTCGGCACTCATACGGTTCCGGCCTCGCGGACGTATCGCGACAGCCGGTCCACCGCGACGACGAGCACCAGTAGGGCAGCCAACAACGGCCACACCCGCTCGAAGCGCAGGTCGGCGAGGGCGATCTGGATCTGGAAGCCGATGCCGCCCAGGCCGATGAACGACAGCACCGCCGCCGCCCGCACCGCACACTCGAACCGATAGAACAGGTAGCCGGCCAGGTCTGCGCCGGCCAGCGGCAGCCGGCCGTAGAACAACGTCTGCCACGGGCTGGACCCCGCCGACGTCAGGGCGGCCAGCGGGGCGGCGGGCACATCGGTGAGCCGCTCACCCAACACCCGGGCAACGGTCGCGCCGTACGGCAACCCGATCGCGATCACGCCAGCTATCGGGTTCGGTCCGAGAATGATCAGCAGCAGCAGCGCCCACACCAACTCGTGGATGGCGCGTACGGTGGCGAACAGGCCGCGGACCACCGACACCGAGGCGAGCCGGGCACTGCGCCGTCGCACCAGCACGCCGCTGACCGCCAGCGCGCCAGGGATGCCGACGGCCAGTGCCACCGTCATCGCCGCCACCGCGTACGCAGCGGTGAGCAGCGTCGCCTCGGCAACGGTTCGCAGGAACGGCAGCGACAGGTCTGGCCTCAGCAGCGACGCCAGCACCTCGCGGGCTGCCTTCGCGCCGCCGCTGCCGGCGACCGGTTCCCCGGCGACCGCCAGCACGCTCAACGCGAACGCCACAACGAGCAGCAGACTCAGCAGGCTGCGCCCGGCCGGTCGAGCGCGCACCCAGACCAGCGACGGTGTGCTCACGGTCGGGTCGGCGTCAGGTCGAGCAGCTCGTACAGCGACTGCAACTCCGCAGGGGTGACCCGGCTCGGCGGCAGGTCGAAGACGATCCTGCCGGCGCGCAGACCGATCACCCGGTCAAAGTGCCGCACGGCCAGCTCGGGGGAGTGCAGGCTGACGATCAGCGTCCGCCCACCCTCCCGGCCGGTGGCGCGCATCATGCCCAGCAGGTCGTCGGCCCTGGCCGGGTCGAGGGACGCGACCGGCTCGTCGGCCAGCACGACCGCCGGGTCCTGCACCAGCAGGCGGGCCAACGCGACTCGCTGCAGCTCGCCGCCGGACAGGTCGGCGACGCGTCGCGGCAACAGCTGCTCCAACCCGACCCGGCGGGCGGCGGCACGCGCCGGCGGGTGTTCCAGCGGCAGCAGCAACGCCGCCAGCGACCGGGCCAACCCCCAGCGGCCAAGCGCGCCGGACTGCACGTTATGGCGCACCGACAGCTGTGGGATCAGGTCAAGGCGCTGCGACATCAGCCCCGCCAGCCCCGGCAGCTCTGCTCTGCGGAGCCCAGAAATGTCGCGACCGGCGAGCAGCACCCGACCGCTGCCGGGCCGACGCTGACCGGCCACCGCGCGCAGCAGGCTCGTCTTGCCGGCCCCACTGGGCCCGACCAGGGCAACCGCCTGCCCGGTGGGCACCTGTAGGTCCAGCGGCCCCAGCGCCGGTTGCCCGGCATAGCTGATGCATACGCCCTCGAGCGCACACCCGTATGGGTGTGCGCCGTTGGTCGAGGGCGAGGTCACTGGATCAGGTCGAGCGATCTGGCCACCGCTTCGATCTGGTCGTAGTTGGCGTTCTCGGTGGGAATGAACGAGTCGGTCTCGAAAAGCTCGAGGGTGTCGGTGGCTGCAGGCCCGGCGTCCTGCATGCCCATCAGCGCCTCGACCAGCTTGTCCGAGGTGCCGTCGCCGTACACCTCGTCGATGTCGGGGTGCACCACCCAGTGGTAGTCGAAGTACGTCGGGGTCCTGGCCACCTCACGCACGACGTCGGTGTCCACGGCACCGTCCTCGACCGCCTGGTCCCACACCGAGGAGTTCAGCGCCCCGACCTCGAAGCTGCCGGCCTCGACCAGCTTGTAGGTCTTGTCGTGCGAGCCGGAGTAACCGGGCTGGCCGTCGAAGTCGGCCTCCGGGTCGACGCCGTCCTGCTGCAGGAAGTAGCGCGGCATCACGTGGCCGGAGGTTGAGCTCTCGCTGCCGAAGGTGAACCGGCTGCCCGCCAGGTCGGTGATGGTGTCCGCCTCGACGTCGGCGTTCGCGATGAACACCGAGCGGAACTCTGCGTCGATCGGGCGCTGCAGCACCGCCTCGGCACCCTCGGTCTCCAGCCGCGCCTGCACCCCGGTCAGTCCACCGAACCAGCCGAGCTTCACTTCGCCGTTGGCAAACGACGTGACCACCGCGGCGTAGTCGACGGACGGTTGGTAGCGCACCGGGATGCCCACCTCGTCGGACAGGTAGGTGGCCACCCCGTCGAAGCGCTCCTCGAGCAGGGCAACCTCCTGGTCGGGGATGCCGCCGATGACCAGTGCGGGTGG
>JACCYS010000025.1 GCA_013696365.1 Nocardioidaceae bacterium | reverse complement strand
GGCCGGTCGTGCTGGCGTGCCCGGCGCCCTCGATCTCACCGGTCTCGATCTCCAGGTTGGGCACCGAGTCGGCCCGGCACCCATCGGTGAGCACCAGGTTGCGGTTGGACTCGTAAGTCTCGATGCCTTCGGCTGCCTTACGGATGAGCACGTCACCGATCCAGACGGCATGTGCACCTTGGCCCTGCAGGGCGCCGCGGTAGTCGACGTTGCTGCGCGTACGGGGCTCGTTGTGGTCGACGAACAGCCGGTGCTCGATGTGCTGGCCGGCGTCAACGAAGTACAGCCCCAGCATCTCCACCTCGCCACCCGGGCCGTCGTACTCGGCGGTCTCGACCATACGGACGAGGTCGCCGCCGAGGCTTGCCTGGAAGGAACGGACTCGGGCATCGCGGCCGACCCGTACGCCGACCTGACCCAGGTGCACGGCGTCGTCGTCCCACAGCTGCAGCGAGGCCAGGTCAAGCGCGGCGTTGTCGCCCACGATGACCTGGGTGCAGCCGGTGTAGCGGGCACTGCCGGTGTGCTCGAACACCACGGTCGCCTGCGCGCCGGTGCCAATGCGCAGCACCACATGACCCCAGACGACCTGGTCGACCGACTTGCCGGACAGGTTGACCACCAGCGGCCGGTCGAGCACGGTGTTCGCGGCCACGTCGATCAGGACTGCTCCACCAGATCGATCCACGGCCAGCGCAGCGGTCCGGTCCACCGGAGCGACACCGCCGAGGGCGATCGCCTCCGCGGTGCTGATCTCGGTGACGGAAACCCCCCCGGGTGGGTCGAAGTCCCAGCCCAGGTGATCGCTTGAGGCGGTGCCGTCGAGGGCGCCGCGCAGCCGGGTGAGCGGGGTGAAACGCCATACCTCTTCACGCCCGGTCGGCATCGGGTGATCTGCCAGGTCGTAGGACGCCACCGGATGCAGGTGGCTGGCGACCGTCTCGACCGCCGCGGCGACGTTGGGTGGGGTGGCAGGAGTGAGGGTTTGGGTCACCCGACGGCGCCTTCCATCTGCATCTCGATAAGCCGGTTCAGCTCGAGCGCGTACTCCATCGGCAGCTCGCGCGCGATCGGCTCGATGAAGCCGCGCACGATCATCGCCATCGCCTCGTCCTCTTCCATGCCACGGCTCATCAGGTAGAACAGCTGGTCGTCGCTCACCTTCGAGACCGTCGCCTCGTGACCCATCGACACGTCGTCCTCGCGGACGTCGACGTAGGGATAGGTGTCGGAGCGGCTGATCTGGTCGACGAGCAGCGCGTCGCACTTGACCGTGCTGGCGGAGTGGTGCGCGCCGTCCTGCACCTGCACCAGGCCGCGGTACGAGGTACGACCGCCGCCACGGGCGACCGACTTGGAGATGATTGACGAGCTGGTGTGCGGTGCCGCGTGCACCATCTTGGAGCCGGCGTCTTGGTGCTGGCCCTCGCCGGCGAAGGCGATCGACAGCGTCTCGCCGCGGGCGTGCTCGCCCATCAGGTAGACCGCCGGGTATTTCATCGTGATCTTGGAGCCGAGGTTGCCGTCGATCCACTCCATCGTGGCGCCGGCCTCGCAGGTGGCCCGCTTGGTGACCAGGTTGTAGACGTTGTTAGACCAGTTCTGGATGGTCGTGTAGCGGCAGCGCCCGCCCTTCTTCACGATGATCTCCACCACCGCGGAGTGCAGCGAGTCGCTGGAGTAGATCGGCGCGGTGCAGCCCTCGACGTAGTGCACGTAGGCGTCCTCGTCGACGATGATCAGCGTCCGCTCGAACTGGCCCATGTTCTCGGTGTTGATGCGGAAGTACGCCTGCAGCGGGATGTCGACGTGCACGCCCTTGGGGACGTAGATGAACGAGCCGCCGGACCAGACCGCCGAGTTCAGCGCGGAGAACTTGTTGTCGCCGACCGGGATGATGGTGGCGAAGTACTCCCTGAACAGCTCGGGCTGCTCGCGCAGCGCGGTGTCAGTGTCCAGGAACAGCACGCCCTGCTCCTCCAGGTCCTCGCGGATCTGGTGGTAGACGACCTCGGACTCGTACTGCGCGGCAACCCCGGCCACGAGGCGCTGCTTCTCGGCCTCGGGGATACCGAGCTTGTCGTAGGTGTTCTTGATGTCCGCGGGCAGGTCCTCCCACGAGGTGGCCTGCTTCTCGGTCGAGCGCACGAAGTACTTGATGTTGTCGAAGTCAATGGTGCCGAGGTCGGCGCCCCAGGTCGGCAGCGGCTTGCGGTAGAACAGCCGCAGCCCCTTGAGCCGCAGGTCGAGCATCCACTGCGGCTCGTCCTTCTTGGACGAGATGTCGCGGACGACGGTTTCGCTGAGGCCGCGCTGCGCGCCGGAGCCCGCTGCGTCGGAGTCGGCCCAGCCGTACTCGTAGCGGCCGAGACCGTCGGTCTCGGGGTGCACGGTGGTGGTCATGCGGTGGTCCTCTCCGCTGGTGGTCCGTGAGTGTTTGCGGTTGTGTTCTCGATGTGGGGTCGGGGAACGTTCGTCGTGCACACGCCGTCGCCGTGGGCGATGGTCGCGAGTCGCTGGACATGGCGTCCCAGCAGTCTGGCGAAGAACTCTGTCTCAGCCTCACACAACTGCGGGAACTCCGCCGCCACGTGCGCGACCGGGCAGTGATGTTGGCAGACCTGGTCGCCGTGTGGGGTGGGGCGGACCGAGGCAGCGTACCCGTCGGCGGTCAGCGCCCGTGCCAGTGCGTCCGGCCGCTTCGCGGCGGGTGCCGCCGCGACCCCAGTGGCCACCCGGTCCTCGACCTCGGCCCATCGGCGGCGCGCAAAGTCGAGCACCGCGTCGTTGCCGCCGGTCTCGGCGAGGAAGCGCAGCGCGCTCACAGCCAGGTCGTCGTAGCCCTGCTCGAGTGCGTCCCGACCCGCATCGGTCACCCGGAAGTGGCGGGCGGGTCGGCCGCGGCCGCGAGCGCCCGCCGCGGGGCCCACGAGAGGTTGGGTGCATGGCTCGACGTGCCCATCGGCCGACAGGTGGTCGAGATGGCGGCGCACTCCGGCGGCGGTCAGTCCGAGCGCCTCGGCGAGCTCAGCAGCGCTGGCCGTGCGGCGTTCGAGCAGCACGCGCACGACACGCTGGCGGGTGGGTGCCTCACCATGCGTGTCGCGGCCTGCGGGCCTCGCGGTAGCCGAGTCGAATTGCACAACACCAGTGTGCCGTTATTGCCGACGGTCCACAACCGTCGGGGCCGCGATCCGGCCGCCGGGTGACGCACGCCACGAACCTAGACTCGTTCGGTGCCCCCTCCCGCTGTCGTCGTGGACGGACTGGTCATGCGTTACGGCGAAGTGGCCGCGGTGGACACGCTGTCCACCCAGCTGCCGGCCAGCCAGGTCACCGCGGTCGTCGGCCCCAACGGCGCCGGCAAGACCACCACCTTGGAAACCTGCGAAGGCTTCCGGCGACCGCAGGCAGGCACGGTGCGGGTGCTCGGTCTCGATCCGGCACGTGACGCCGCCAAGCTGCGCCCACGGGTGGGAGTCATGCTGCAGTCGGGTGGGGCCTGGACGGGCTGCCGGGTGCATGAGGCGCTGCGGCACGCGGCGGCGTTGCACGCGCACCCGCTCGATGTGGATGCGCTGGTAGAGCGGCTCGGTCTGGGTAGTTGTGGCAGCACCTCCTACCGCCGGTTGTCCGGCGGCCAGCAGCAGCGTCTGGGGTTGGCGATGGCGATCGTGGGTCGCCCCGAGCTCGTCTTCCTGGATGAGCCAACCGCCGGTCTGGACCCCCAAGCGCGGCGGATGACCTGGGAACTGGTGCGCGAACTGCGCGACGGCGGCGTCACCGTGGTGCTGGCGACGCACTTTCTGGACGAAGCCGAGCAGCTGGCAGACCGGGTGATCGTGATCGACCACGGCCGGATCATCGCGGCCGGCTCCCCCGGCGAGCTGACCGCGACCGGTGCGGAGAACACGGTGCGGTTCACAGCCGTTGCTGGGCTGGACATGCACGATCTGCGGTCGGCCCTACCAGCCGGCTGCACGGTGCAGGAGGTCACACCCGGTGGATATCTGGTCACCGGGCCGGTGGACCCCGCCCTGATCGCCACCCTGACCGCCTGGTGCGCGGCGCGTGGGGTGCTCGCGCAGAGTCTGGCCGTCGAGCGTCGCAGTCTCGAGGACGTGTTCATCGAGCTGACCGGCAGAGAGCTGCGGCCGTGAACCCCCTCGATCTGTCTCCCGCCCCAGGCGCGGCCGGAATAGATCGGATGGTCCTTGCCCAGGCGAGGATCGAGACCAGGCTGCTGCTGCGTAACGGTGAGCAACTGGTCCTGGCGCTGGTGTTGCCGCTGCTGGTGCTGGTGATTGGCGCCACCACCGGCAACCTGCTTGACCTCGGGCCAGGGCGCCGCATCGACATACTGGCGCCCGGCGTGTTGGCGTTGGCGGTGTTGTCGACCTCGTTCACCTCGGTGGCGATTGCCACCGGATTCGAGCGACGCTACGGAGTGCTGAAGCGGCTCGGGGCGACCCCGCTGCCCCGACACGGACTGCTGGCCGGCAAGACACTGGCGGTGATGGCAGTGGAGTCCGTGCAGGTGCTGCTGGTCGGTCTGGTCTCCCTGATGCTCGGCTGGGCCCCCGTGGGAGGACCCGCAGCCGTCGTCGCCGGGTTGATCGTCCTGTTGCTTGGCACCGCCGCATTCACCGCGCTGGGGCTGGCCTTGGCGGGCAGCCTGCGGGCCGAGGCGACCCTGGCGCTAGCCAACCTGGTCTACGTCCTGCTTCTGGTCGGCGGCGCCGTCATCGTTCCGCTGGCACGCTATCCCCAGACGATTCAGCCACTGGTGGCGTTGCTGCCGTCCGGAGCGCTGGCGCAAGGGCTGCGGGACGTATCGGCGGGTGCTGGTGTTCCGTTCGCCGCCTGCATGGTGCTGCTGGCATGGTGCGCAGTCGGCGGCCTCGTCGCTGCTCGGACGTTCCGGTGGGAGTGAGGTCTCAGTGTCGGTGAGGTCCGGTTCGGGCACGCGGCTGCCGAACCGCTGGGCGGGCGCGCCCGGGCCGGGAGCACTGCGAGCGGTGGCGGTTGCGTCTCTATTGGCCAACGTGGGCATCGTGCTGACCGGTGGTGCCGTACGACTGACCGGGTCGGGCCTGGGGTGTCCGGCCTGGCCGCGCTGCACCGCGGACTCCTACGTGGTTCATGGCGAGCTCGGCGTGCACGGGGTGATCGAGTTCGGCAACCGGATGCTGACGTTCGCCGTCGCCGCCGTGGCTCTGGTGACGCTGGTGGTCGTCTGGCGCT
>JACCYS010000371.1 GCA_013696365.1 Nocardioidaceae bacterium | reverse complement strand
TCCGTGGACCCGCAGCGTGCCGAGATGACTGACGTCGAACACCCCGACCGACTCGCGGACGGCAGCATGCTCCTTGAGCACCCCTCCCCCGGCATACTCCAGCGGCATCTCCCAGCCACCGAACGGCGCTGTCTTGGCACCGAGGGCCAGATGCCGGTCGTGCAGGGGTGACCGGCGCAGGGTCTGCTCGTTCGACGGTTCGCTCATGCGGGGGAATCTATCGACCGTCGGCCCGCTCGGCTGCGGCGAGCATGTGAGCGATCACCACCTGCCCGCGGCCTCGGGCAAGTGCTCGCGGGGGGCGTCCGTCGGCGTCGGGGATGGTCGGGTCAGCGCCGACGCCCAGCAGCGCCCGTACGACCTGCTGGTGCCGACGCCCGCCGTCGCCAAGGACCACCGCCTCCAGCAGCGCCGTCCAGCCGAGGTCATTGACGTGGTCGAGGTTGATGCCGGTGCGTGCCACCCGGCGGACATAGGCGACGTGGCCGCGTTCGCTGGCCGGGATGATCGAGGTGCCGCCGAAGCGGTTGAGCAACCCCAGGTCGGGGTCGGCCGGCAGCAACGTCTTCGCCATGGCCACACTGCCGGTCACGCCGCGGCGTCAGCCTCACCGGATGCAGCGGCGCGCAACAGCGCCACATCGACCCGCGACTGCTCGACCCGCCGGCCCGCTTCCCGGGCATCCGCCCGTGCGGCCGCCCGAAGCACCTCCAGCACCCGCTGCTGACCGCGCGCCTCGGCATGCTCGGCGGCAGTCAGCCCGTCACAGGCGGCCGCCAACTCGACGTCGGCGCCGCCAGCCACCAGCGTGCGCACCGTGTTGACGTAGCGCTGGGAGCCGTCGCCCAAGATGACCGGCTCCAGCAGGGCAGTCCAACCCAGATTGTTGACGTGGTCGACGGCAACCCCCTCCTGCAGCAGCCGCCCGACGACGTCGTCGTGCCCGCGCTCGGCGGCACGAATCAGCCCGGTCCCAGCGAAGCTGTCCAGGCTGGACACGTCAGCGCCGTTGCGAAACGTCAGGTCCAACAGGTCGAGGTAGCCCTCGCTGGTGGCAACCAGGTAGGCGCTCTGCACGGTGTCGTCCTTGGCGTTCACGTCGGCCCCTTTGGAGATCAGCCGCCGTGCCGCGGACACATCGTTGCGCCAGGCTGACGCCAGCAGTCGGGCGTCCAGCAACCTCTGCTCCCGCTCGGATGGGTCGGGTCGGGTGGGCGCGCTGGGCCCGGGGTCTGACCGTTTCGAGTCGGACCGGTGCGGTTCCGCCGCGCTGTGCGCACGCTCCCACGGCGAGTCGAGTGTCGACGTTTCGGCTGCCGAACAGCCCGCCAGCGTGGCGCAACAAACGGCCAGCGCGACCGTTGACCTCACTGGTCCGCCTTGTCAGTCGTCGCCGTGGCCGCCCGAGCCTCGTCGTAGGCGAGCCGGCTGGTGACCAGGTGCTGATCCATCAGCTGCCGCACCCGCTCGGCGGAACCGGACCGGCACGCCTCAACGATCGTCACATGCTCGTCGAAGAGCAGGCGTACGTCGGTGTGCTGCCGCAGCATCCAGCCGAGGCGTGCGCCGAGCGGGCGCAGCAGCTGGCAGGCCAGTGCGTCGGGGGTGCAGCCTATCAACGCCCGGTGGAAGTCGGCGTTGGCTCGTACGGCGGCGGCGTGGTCACCCCGCTCGATCGCGGCTGACGCGTCGGCAAGCGCCGAGTCGAGCGCTGTCAACGCGTGTTCCCGTGGCGCTCGCGCGATCCGCAGACACAACACGGTCTCCAGCGCCCCCCGGACCTCGAGAAGCTGTTCGACCTCCTCGTCGGACGGCTCATGGACCACCATCCCGCGGCGTGGCCGATCGACCGCAAACCCCTCAGCGGCCAACATCCGCAGGGCCTCCCGCACGGGCACCCGAGACACTGCCAGCTCGGCGGCGAGCGCCCGCTCCACCAGTCGGGCACCGGGCATCAGGTCGCCGGTCACGATCCGCTCGCGCAGCCGGTCGGCATCCCGGCGGGTGAGCGGCTGGTGCTCGACCCCCACAGCATCCGCCTCTGTCATGGTCATTTGGAATACGGGATACCAAAGTCCCGGATCAGATCAGCGCGCCCCCAGTCGTTAGCCTCGGCGCACCAAGCCACCCGCGAAAGAGGTCGTCTCGTGCTCACCCTTAGCGCACGCTCCGCCAAGCCCAGCAGCGTCCGTACCGATGCCGTCGTCGTCGGCATCGTCCGCACCAGCAAGGGAATGGTGGCCGTCGACGCGGCCGTCGATGTCGCCAAAGCGTTCGGGCGCGGCTTCGTGCCGACGTTGAGCAGTCTCGGTTTCGAGGCGGAGCCCGGTCAGGTGGCAAAGCTCCCGTCGAGCGGTGCCGTGAAGCCTGCGCTGGTCGTCGCGGTCGGGCTTGGCGCCGCTGATGAAGTGGACCGCGAAGGGCTGCGACGGGCTGCCGCCGCCGGCGTGCAGGCGGTGGCCAATGCCGTCTCGGTGGCGCTGGCTCTACCGGTGGACGGTCCCGACGACGTGCAGGCCGTCGGCGAGGGTGCCCTGCTGGGCCTGTACTCCTACGACGCCTACCGCTCAGCCGAGCCCGACCGTCGGCCCACCGACGTCGTGGTGTTGTGCGAGAAGGCACGACGGCGTGAGGTCAAGCGTGCGGTCGAGACTGCCGAGACAGTGGCCGGGGCCGTCGCGATGGCTCGCGACTGGGTCAACGCACCACCCAACGACCTGAACCCGGTGACCTTCGCCGAGCAGATCTCGGCGCACAAGAGCGCCGGCAAGGTGAAGGTCACCGTGCTGGACGACAAGGACCTGACCAAGCAGGGCTGTGGCGGCATCCTCGGCGTCGGCCAGGGATCGTCCAACCCGCCACGCTTGGTGCAGCTGACGTACGCCCCCCGGCGCCCGGCCGCGCGGATCGCGCTGGTGGGCAAGGGCATCACCTTCGACTCCGGCGGTCTGTCGCTGAAGCCTGGAGCGTCGATGATGACGATGAAGTGCGATATGGGCGGTGCGGCGGCCGTCGTCGCTGCGACCTTTGCGATCGCCGAGCTGGGCCTGCCGGTGGCGATAACGGCGTACGCCGCGCTCGCCGAGAACATGCCGAGCGGCACAGCCAGCCGGCCGGGCGACGTGCTGACCATGCGCAGCGGCAAGACCGTTGAGGTGCTCAATACCGATGCCGAGGGGCGGCTCGTGCTCGCCGATGCGCTGGACATGGCCGTCGAAGGCGAGCCCGATCTTGTCGTCGACGTGGCAACCCTGACCGGCGCGTGCATCGTCGCGCTCGGCACCCGGGTGGCGGGGGTGCTGTCCAACGACGAGAGCTTGCTGCACCGCATGCCCGAGGTGGCCGAGAGGGCCGGCGAGGCCATGTGGCCGCTGCCGATCCCCGACGAGGTCGCCGCCAAGGTCAAGACTTCGTCGATGGCTGACCTGCGCCAGCACAACCCGGAGCCCCATGGGGGGACCCTGTTCGCCGCTGCCTTCCTACGGGAGTTCGTCAAGGAGTCCCGCTGGGTGCACCTGGACATTGCCGGACCGGCATACAACGACGGACAAGCTCACGGGTACACGCCCAAGGGGGGCACCGGTGCGGCGGTCCGGACGCTGGTCCGGTTGGCGCACGAGGCGGCGAGCGACGGACTGCTCAGCACGTCGTGACCGGCTCAGCCGTCCGACGCGCCAGCTTCTTTTTGACGGCGGTTCCACTCCCGCATCCGCTGTGGATATCCCACCACCGCCGCGTCGTAGGTCGGCACGCCGAGCTTGTTGGCCCAACTGTGCGCCCACTGGGCTGATGGCACCCGGCGGCGGGTCCACTCGCCGTCCTTGGCGATCAGCACGATCGTGACCTCGGTGACCGCGGTACGGGGCTCCAAGAAGCCCTCCACCCCGATGCGGCTATTAACGAACTCCTCCAAGTGCTTGCGGTCCGCCGAGGCGGCTTCGCGGTCCATCGTCGACGGACCACCGGCCCGGTCGCGCTTGCGTCGCTTGAACCGCATGACCCATCCTCTCGTTGCCGGCCGCTGGGGCACGCCGGCTGTGCAAGTGTGACATCGGTTTGGGGTGCATTCGTGGACCGACCATCGCAGTGACAAGATGCACGGGTGGTCTCGGCGGCGCCTCGTCTGCCCGGACCGGCCCGCAGATCTGACGCACAGGAGGAACGCGGTGAGCGACGACAGCTACGACGTGGTGGTTCTCGGCGGTGGCAGCGGTGGCTATGCCTGCGCACTGCGGGCTCAGCAGCTCGGTCTCTCGGTGGTCGTCGTCGAGAAGGAGAAGCTCGGCGGCACCTGCCTGCACTGGGGATGCATCCCCACCAAAGCGCTGCTGCACTCCGGTGAAGTTGCCGACCACGTGCGCGACGGTGGTGCGGTCGGGGTCAAGGCCTCCCTCGAGGGCATCGACATGTCCGCGGTGAACAGTTACAAGGACGGCGTCATCTCCCGGCTGCACAAGGGGCTGCAGGGATTGTTCTCCGCGGCAAAGATCGAGATCGTCGAGGGCGAGGGCAAGCTCGTCGGCACCGACACCGTCGAGGTCGGTGAGCGTCGCCTGACCGGCAAGAACGTCGTGCTCGCCACCGGCTCGTACGCCCGTACGCTGCCGGGCCTTGAGCTCGGCGGCCGGGTGATGACCAGCCAGCGGGCCATCAGCCTCACCGATGTGCCGGCCAAGGCGGTCATCATCGGCGGGTCGGTCATCGGCGTCGAGTTCGCTTCGGTGTGGCGGTCGTTCGGCGCCGAGGTGACCATCATCGAGGCGCTTCCCCGGCTGGTGCCCGCCGAGGAGGAGGTGCTGTCCAAAAACCTCGAGCGCGCCTTCCGCAAACGCAAGATCAACTTCAAGACCGGCGTCAAGTTCGAGTCCGTCGACCAGAGCGACTCCGGCGTCACCGTCACCCTCGAGGGCGGTGAGACCCTCGAGGCCGACGTGCTGCTGGTAGCGGTCGGACGCGGACCCAACTCCGAGGGCATGGGCTTCGAGGAGCAGGGCGTGACCGTCGACCGGGGCTGGGTGCCGACCGACGAGCGGCTGCGCACCAACGTCGACGGCATCTTCGCCGTCGGTGATCTGGTGCCGGGTCTGCAGTTGGCGCACCGAGGCTTCGCGCACGGCATCTTCGTCGCCGAGGAGATCGCCGGGCTGAGCCCGATGCCGATCGTCGACTCGGGCATCCCGCGGGTGACGTACTGCAACCCCGAGATCGCCTCGGTCGGCCTGACCGAGGCCGAGGCCAAGGAGCGGTACGACGAGGTGGCGACCTACGAGTACAACCTCGGCGGCAACGGCAAGAGCCAGATCCTCCAGACCGGGGGCCTGGTCAAGCTCGTCCGCGAGAAGGACGGTCCGATCGTCGGCGTGCACATGATCGGCGACCGGATGGGCGAGCAGATCGGCGAGGCCTCACTGACGGTCAACTGGGAGGCCTTCCCCGACGACGTCGCCGCGCTACTACACGCTCACCCCACCCAGAACGAGTCGCTGGGCGAAGCGTCGCTCGCCCTGGCCGGCAAACCGTTGCACTCTCATGCCTGAGCGATAGGTTCACCAGGCGGCGCAAGCAACCCGTCCGTCCACCCGGCAGATCTTCGACAGACAAGGGCACATCATGGCGACCCCGGTCACGCTTCCGGCGCTCGGCGAGAGCGTCACCGAAGGCACCGTCACCCGCTGGCTCAAGCAGGTCGGCGACTCCGTCGAGGTCGACGAGCCGTTGCTGGAGGTGTCCACCGACAAGGTGGACACCGAGATCCCCTCACCGGTGGCCGGCACCCTGCTCGAGATCAAGGTCGACGAGGACGAGACCGTCGAGGTCGGCGCCGAGCTGGCCACCGTCGGCGACGACGAGGGTGTCGAGGAGGCTGACTCACCAGAAGCCTCTGAAGGGTCGGGCGGCGACGGGGGTGACGGCGCGGCAGAGGCCGGCACCCAAGAGGGCTCCTCGGGCGCGGAGGCTGAGCCCGCACAAGACGACGACGGCGCTGATGCTGATGCCGGCGACAGTGCCGCTGAATCTTCCGAGGCTGCATCCTCCGACGCTGGATCTCCCGACAATGGCGCCGACGAGGAGGACACAACGTCCGAAGATGCCGAGGCGAAGGCCGGCGACAGTGGGGGCGGCGACAGCGGGGGCGAGAGTACGTCGGTTCCTCTGCCCGAGCTCGGCGAGAGCGTCACCGAAGGCACCGTCACCCGCTGGCTCAAGCAGGTCGGCGACTCCGTCGAGGTGGACGAGCCGTTGCTGGAGGTGTCCACCGACAAGGTGGACACCGAGATCCCCTCACCGGTGGCCGGCACCCTGCTCGAGATCAAGGTCGACGAGGACGAGACCGTCGAGGTCGGCGCCGCGCTTGCTGTGGTGGGTGACTCGAGCGGGTCCGCAGACTCCGAGGATGCTGCCGAACCAGCAGACGACGATTCGGCTGACGACGAGTCGGCCCAGGAGGAGCCAGCCGACGAGCCCGCCGAGGAGCCGGCAGATGAGCCCCCTGCGGAGGAGCCCAGCGAACCGGAGTCGGCCGAGGTCGAGACCCCGCGCGAGGGCGCCCGCGAGGAGGAGCCCAAGCGGGCACCCAGCCAGTCCACAAGCAAGCCTCCGACGGGTGAAGGGGGCAGTGGGTCCTACGTCACCCCGCTGGTTCGCAAACTTGCCGCCCAACACGGCGTGGACCTGGCGGCAGTCGACGGGACCGGTGTCGGGGGCCGCATCCGCAAGCAGGACGTGCTGGCCGCCGCCGAGCAGACCAAGGCACCCGAGTCGGCACCCGAGTCAGCGCCCGCGGAGCAGGCAGCCACGAGCGCACCGCCGGTCGAGGTCAGCCCCTTGCGTGGCACCACCGAGAAGCTCAGCCGGCTGCGCAAGGTGATCGCCAGCCGGATGGTGGAGTCGCTGCAAACGTCCGCCCAGCTGACCACCGTGGTGGAGGTCGACCTCACGTCGATCGCTCGCCTCCGTGGCCGGACGAAGGACCAGTTCGCTGCCCGCGAGGGCGTCAAGCTGAGCTTCCTCCCGTTCTTCGCCAAAGCGGCGATCGATGCGCTCAAGACCTACCCGCAACTGAACGCCTCCATCGACACCGACAAGGGAGAGGTGACCTTCCACGGCAACGAGCACCTCGGCGTCGCAGTGGACACCGAGCGCGGCCTGCTGGTGCCGGTCATCAAGGAGGCCGGTGATCTGTCGATTGCGGGGCTGGCCCGCAAGATCGCCGACCTGGCCGCTCGGACCCGCGACAACAAGATCGGTCCCGACGAGCTCTCCGGTGGCACGTTCACGCTGACCAACACCGGCAGCCGCGGCGCGCTGTTCGACACCCCGATCATCAACCAGCCGCAGGTGGCCATCCTGGGCACCGGCACGGTCGTCAAGCGCGCGGTGGTGATTGACGACCCCAACCTCGGCGAGACCATCGCGATCCGGCAGATGGTCTACCTCGCGCTGACGTACGACCACCGGCTCGTTGACGGCGCCGACGCGGCCCGCTTCCTCACCACCATTAAGCAGCGCCTCGAGGACGCCAACTTCGAGTCCGAGCTGGGAATGTGAGTCAGGCGGGCTGCTGATGAGATTTGTCATCGCCGGCTCGTCCGGCTTCCTCGGCACGGCCCTGCGGGACCGGCTTGCCCGCGACGGTCACCAGGTCACTCGGCTCATCCGCGGCGAGGCATCTGCCCCGTCGGAGTCGTCCTGGGACCCGTCGGCAGGTGACATCGACGATGAGGTGGTGGCCGCGGCAGATGTCGTGGTCAACCTCGCCGGTGCCCCCATCGCCCGATGGCCGTGGAGCGAGTCATACAAGCAAACCCTTCTGAACAGCAGGGTGCAGACCACTCAGACGGTGGCAGCAGCGATCGAGCGCACCGGCGCCAAGGCTACGCTGGTCAACGGATCGGGCATGAACGCCTACGGTCACGCCGGGGATCAGGTGTGCGACGAGTCCACCCCGCGGGGCAGTGGCTTTCTTGCCGACGTGGTGGAGCAGTGGGAGGGGGCGACGGAAGCGGCCAAGACTGCCGGCGCCAGGGTGGTGTGGCTTCGCAGCGGGGTGGTGCTGCACCCCGACGGCGGCACCCTTGGGCTGATGAAGACGCCCTTCCGACTCGGGTTGGGCGGGCGCATCGGGTCGGGTGAGCAATGGTTCTCCACGGTCAGCAGGGAAGACTGGGTGAGCGCCGTCGTGTTCCTGGCCGGGAACCCCGACGCCAACGGACCGTTCAACCTGGTGGGCCCCGAGCCGGTGACCAATGCCGAGTTCACCAAGACTCTTGGCGAGGTGTTGGGCCGCCCGACGGTGATCCCGGTCCCGAGCACGCCGCTTCGGCTGGTTGCCGGCGAGCTGTCGCAGGAACTGCTCGGATCACTGCGCGTCGTTCCGCATGCGTTGCTCGACGCGGGATTCACCTTCGCGCACCCCGACGTCCGTGCCTCGTTGCTGGCGGGCTTCAACCGCTGAGCGCACGCACCGCCCCGATCCGCCATCCGTCGGCAGTGCGCACCAGCAACACCCGGTGAGCGGTCGGCTGGTCGCGAGGCAACCGCCGACGACTGCCGTCGCGGCCCGTTGCCACCGCTCGCTGCAGGCTGCTGACCGTACGCAACCTCGCGCTGCCGGGCTGGCGTGTGACCAACCGCACCCGTGCCAGCCGCGACGCCCAGCTGACAGTCAGGTCCCGGCGAACCCAGGAGCGCAGCACTGCCCGGTCCGCGGCGAGCATCGGCGAGCCGTGCTGATGCACCAACCGCAGCCCGGACACCTGCCCACTGGCATACGCCCGCTCTCGGCGGGCGAGCAGCGCCGACAGGATCTGCCGCCAGCGGAGGTTAGCGGCGCTGGCATGACTGGTGCCGTCGGCATCGCCAGCAGCGACTGCGGCGCTGGTCGACCCGAAAATCGGCCCAGCCATCAACACCGACAGCACAAGCAGCATCGACACCCGACAACGACCTGCGGCGGGGTTCATGCCTCCAGACTGGCCGCAGAAGCGGTGCGTTGGGGCTTTGTCCACAGACCATTTCCTGGCTTGCGGTGTTTCGCTGAGCTGGCGAGTTGCCCTGGCCACCAGACCCAGCGACCGACGTCGTAGGCCAATGCCGGCACCAGCAAGGAACGCACAATGATGGTGTCCAGCAGCACACCAAAGGCCACCAAGAAGGCGATCTGGGCGAGGAAGAGGATCGGCAGCACGCCGAGTGCGGAGAAGGTGGCCGCCAGCACCACCCCGGCGCTGGTGATCACGCCGCCGGTCACCGTGAGCCCTTTCAGGATGCCGGGCCGGGTCTCGCCGCGCAGGGACTCCTCGCGCACCCGGGTCATCAGGAAGATCGAATAGTCGATACCCAATGCCACCAAAAAGACGAAGGCGATCAGGGTGACGCTCGGGTCTCCGCCGGGAAAGTCGAACAGGTGGTTGAACACCATCGCCGCGACACCCAGGGTCGCAGCGAACGACAGTACGTTGGCCACGATCAGCAGCAGTGGCGCTACCAGCGAGCGCAGCAGCAGCGCCAGCACCACGAACACCACAAGCAGGATCACCGGGATCACCACGTTGCGGTCGCGGGCGGAGGTGTCCAGGGTGTCCAGCTGCAGGGCGGTGGTCCCTCCCACCAGCACGTCGGTGCCGACGGTGTCCAGCTCGGTGCGCAGCCGCTCGACCGTGGCCTCGGCCGCGGCAGTGTCGGGTTGGTCGGTGAGGGTGGCCTGCAACAACACGTTGCCGCCAACCACGATCGGCTCGTCCGGTGCGGCCGGCTCGCTCTGACCGG
>JACCYS010000360.1 GCA_013696365.1 Nocardioidaceae bacterium | reverse complement strand
CCGGCCACGCCACCTGAGCCCGTCGAACCGCGGATCGGCGACGACGCCGAGGTCCCCCGAGACTCCGCGACCCGCACCGTCGACGTGGTCGACCTGCCCACGACACCGCCGGTGGAGCGTCCGGAGTCGGCTGCCGGGCGTTGGGCACGGCTGCGCGCGCGGCTGTCACGCTCTCAGACCTCGCTCGGGCGCAGCTTGCTTACGGTGCTGGCACGGGACCGATTGACCGCGGACGACTGGGAGTCGATCGAGGACACGTTGCTCACCGCGGACGTCGGGGTCGGGCCGACCCAGGAGTTGGTGGAGCGGCTGCGCACCCGGCTTCGCGCCGAGGGAGCACAGGCCGACGCGCGGCGGGCGCTGCGCGACGAGCTGGTGCACCTCGTGGACCCGACACTCGACCGGACGGTGCGGGTCGATGGTGTCGCCGGTAAGCCAGGGGTCGTCTTGGTGGTGGGCGTCAACGGCACCGGCAAGACAACGACCGTGGGCCGGATCGCGAGGGTGCTGGTTGCTGACGACAAGCGAGTGGTGCTCGGCGCCGCGGATACCTTCCGAGCGGCAGCCGCCGACCAACTGCAGACCTGGGGTGAGCGGGTCGGGGTTGAGACCGTGCGGGGTCTGGAGGGCGCCGACCCGGCCAGCGTGGGGTTCGAGGCGGTGCGGGTCGGGGTGGAGCAGGGAGTGGACACGGTCGTGGTGGACACCGCCGGCCGGTTGCACACCAAGGCCGGTCTGATGGACGAGCTGGGCAAGGTCCAGCGTGTGGTGGAGAAGCAGGCGCCGGTCACCGAAGTGCTGCTGGTGATCGATGCGACCACTGGCCAGAACGGGTTGACCCAGGCGCGGGTCTTCGCCGAGGTGGTCGAGGTCAGCGGGATTGTGCTCACCAAGCTGGACGGCACCGCCAAGGGCGGCATCGTCATCGCCGTGCAGCGAGAGCTGGGCGTACCGGTGAAACTGGTCGGCCTAGGTGAAGGCGTGGACGACCTAGCGCCGTTTGCGGCTGAGGCGTTCGTGGACGCACTGCTCGACGCGTGAGTGCAGCGCCGAGTTGAGGCACGAAGTCACCAGGGCGTAACACAAGCCGACAACCGTCACCTCGACGCAACACGGCCCGAGCCGTTACGAAACCTCGCCGGGCGAAGGTGACCTCATCGTCGCTGCTGTTGGGACATCGCGGTCCTGCGCCGGTCGACGGATCCACTGACCAAGCTGACAGCCCTCTGGGCCCGCTGCAGGGAGACCGATTCGATGGATACTGGTGACACCGCGTGGGTGCTGGCGTGCGCCGCACTCGTTTTGCTCATGACACCCGGACTGGCGCTGTTCTACGGCGGCATGGTCCGGGTCAAGAGCGTCCTCAACATGATGATGATGAGCTTCGGTGCGATGGCACTGATCAGCGTGTTGTGGGTGCTGTACGGATACTCCTTCGCCTTCGGCGACGACATCGGGGGTGGCTTGCTGGGCGACCCCACACAGTTCCTCGGCCTTAGCGGCTTGATGGCGGAGAAGTCGCTGGTGGCGACGCTGCCCTCGATGGCCTTCGTCGGTTTCCAAGGCGTCTTCGCCATCATCACCGTGGCGCTGATCAGTGGCGCTATCGCCGACCGGGCCCGCTTCGGCACCTGGATGGTGTTTGCGGGCGTCTGGGCGACCGTCGTGTACTTCCCGGTGGCCCACTGGGTGTTCGCCTTCGACGCGACCACCGCCGGCCCAGACTCGCTCGGCGGCTGGATCGCCAACGACCTCGCTGCGATCGACTTCGCCGGCGGCACAGCTGTACACATCAACGCCGGTGCCGCCGCGCTGGCTCTCGCCCTGGTGTTGGGCAAGCGGGTCGGCTGGCGCCGGGACGCGATGCGCCCGCACAGCCTGCCGTTGGTGATGCTCGGTGCCGGGCTGCTGTGGTTCGGGTGGTTCGGGTTCAACGCCGGGTCGGCCATCGGCGCCAACGGCACCGCCGCCGTCGCCTGGGTGAACACCCTGGTCGCCACCGGTGCCGCCGCCCTCGGCTGGCTGGCCACCGAGCGTGTGCGCGACGGGCATGCCACCTCGCTGGGTGGCGCCTCTGGTGTGGTCGCCGGCCTGGTGGCGATCACCCCGGCCTGCTCGGCGCTCTCGCCGGTCGGGTCGATCGTCCTCGGTCTCGTCGCCGGTGCAGGCTGCGCGCTGGCGGTCGGTCTGAAGTACACCTTTGGCTACGACGACTCGCTGGACGTCGTCGGCGTTCACCTCGTGGGTGGCCTGATCGGCACCCTGGGCGTCGGGTTCCTGGCCACCGCAGCAGCGCCTGCCGGCGTGGACGGACTGCTGTACGGCGGCGGCGTGGACCAGTTGTGGCGCCAGGCTGTCGGAGCCGTCGCGGTGCTGGTGTTCTCGTTCGTGATCACGTTCATCATCGGATCGGCACTGCAGGCCACCATGGGCTTCCGGATCAGTGAGGAGGACGAGGTCGCCGGTGTTGACGCCAGTGAGCACGCGGAGACCGGCTATGAGCTGAACGTTTCAGCCATCGGCGGTCGTACCACGGCGGGTGCCGGCACCTCGGCACAGGTCACCCAGCCAGAAGACGCCCGACACGTGGGGAGCGTGAAGTCATGAAGCTCATCACCGCGGTGGTCAAACCGCACAAGTGGGAAGACGTCCGAGAGGCGCTGGAGACCTTCGGCGTTGCCGGGATGACGGTCACCGAGGCCAGCGGTTACGGACGACAGAAGGGACACACCGAGGTCTACCGTGGCGCCGAGTACGACGTCACGTTGGTGCCCAAGATCCGGGTCGACGTTGTGGTGGACGACTCTGACGTTGCCGACGTGGTGAACGTCATCACCAAGGCGGCCCAAACCGGGAAGATTGGTGACGGCAAGGTCTGGGTCATGCCAGTCGAGTCTGTGGTCCGGGTCCGTACCGGGGAAGAGGGTACGACGGCGCTGTGAGCAGCCTCGCCCGGGAGCACGGCGCGCGCAGCCCAGCGAACGAGGCTGGCTCGCCCGTCGTGCCCCCGGGCGATTTTGCGCGCGCTCGCTGGGAACGTTCCGACAGTATCGACACCCAGCTGAACACCCTCTACACCGCCGCCGTCGAGGCGGTGCCGACGGCAGCCGGCCGTACGTCCCTGGTGGCGGTCGGCGGATACGGGCGGGGGGAGATGTCCCCGCGCAGCGACGTCGACGTGGTGCTGCTGCATGCGCCGGAGGTGCCCGTCGGCGACGTCAGCCGGCTCGCGGAGTTGTTGTGGTATCCGCTGTGGGACGACGGGGTCGCGCTCGACCATGCGGTCCGGGACACCCGCACGATGCGCGCGGTCGCCAGCAGCGACTGGCGGGCTGCGTTGGGCATGTTGGACGCCCGGCACGTGACGGGTGCGTCCTCGCTGAGTCAGGACCTGAGATCGGCGGTGTTGGCCGACTGGCGGCGGGGCGCGCGCAAACAACTGCCCGAGCTGCTGGCCGCATGCGGCCAGCGGGCGGAGCGTTGTGGCGAGGTCGCCTACGCCGCCGTCCCTGATCTTCGGGACTCGCGCGGCGGGTTGCGCGACGGAGTCGTGTTGCGTGCGCTGGTCGCGACGTGGCTGGTGGACGTGCCGCATCAGCAGGTCGAGGAGCACCGTGCCGCACTGCTTGACGTGCGCGACGCGCTGCACCAGGTGTCGGGTCGTCGCAGCGACCGGCTGGTGCCCGACCTGATGCCTGACGTTGCTGCTCTGCTGCACACCGACCCGGACACCCTCAGCCGGCATGTGCGCGGGCTCGGACGCCGCACCGCGCATCTGTTCGACCTGACGTGGCGCCGCATCGATCAAGCGCTGGCTCGGCCCCGTCGACTGCCGGGCCGCGCCAGCCGCCGACCCCGCTTGGAGCGCCTCGGCGACGGCATTGCGGTACTGGCCGGTGAAGTGGTGCTCGACCAGCACGCCAGAGTCGACGACGATCCATTCCTCGCAGTGCGGGCCGCTGCCGAGGCTGCCGAGCGAGGATTGCTGTTGGCGCCAAGCACGGCGGCGAGGCTTGCGGCGTCGGCACCCGATCCGCCCGATCCGTGGCCGGACCACGCCCGCAGGAGCCTGGTACGGCTGCTTGGCGCAGGCCCCGGGCTGGTGCCGGTCTGGGAAGAGCTCGACCACGCCGGGATGGTGCACCGCTGGCTGCCGGAGTGGGACGGGTTGCGACTGCGGGTCTCGGACTCACCAGTGCACCGTTTCACCGTCGACCGACATTGCATCGAGACCTGCGTTGAGGCATCGACCCGGCTGCGCGGTGTCACCCGGCCAGATGTGCTGCTGGTGGCTTCCTTGCTGCACGACATCGGCAAGCAGTACGCCGGTGACCACAGCATCGTCGGTGCCCTAACCGCCGAGGGCGTCGCAATCCGCTTCGGCTTTGGCCCCGCCGATGCAGCGGTGGTCGGCTTCCTGGTGCGCCATCATCTGCTGCTGCCGACGACTGCGGTGCGGCGTGACATCGATGACTCGGAGACGCTCAGCATGGTGGCCGACCAGGTCGGTGACAACAGCCGGCTGGCGCTCTTGGCCGCGCTGACCGAGTCCGACGCACGCAGCACAAGCGCCGGGGCCTGGACGACCTGGCGTGCTGCTCTCGTGCAGCGCCTGGTCGCGGCAGTGGTCGGCGTTCTTGCCGACCGGGCCGGCAGCGGCAGTGCCGCCCGCCCGGAGCAGAGACCAACGGCGACGCCTGGCTGGGCGGTCGGTGTACCCAGCGGCTCGTACCGAATGCGCGTACACCCACAATCCGACGGCACGCGTGTATCGGTGGCGGCACACGACCGGCTCGGCCTGTTGGCAGACATCGCCGGCGCGATGGCAGTCTCCGGGCTGACCATCCGTGCCGCGCGGGCGGCGTTGCACGAGCCCGCTGAGGCAGACCCGGCCGGGTCACTCGCGGTCTCGTGGTGGGACCTGGATGCCAACGAGGTGGACGTCGCCGGTTTGCGGCTGCGCCTGGACCGGGTGCTCGACGGCAGCACTGACCTGGCCGACCGACTGCGATCGGCCACCTCCGCCTCGGTGGCCCGTCCTGCGCTGGTGGCGCCACCCCGCGTCCAGGTGCTGGCCGACGTCTCATCCACTGCCACCGTTCTCGAGATCCGTGCTGCGGACCGGACCGGACTCGTCTGGCGGTTGTGCCGGATGCTCGCCGATGCCCGCGTCAGCGTGCGCTCGGCGCATATCGACACCCTCGGACCGCAGGCCTCCGACGTCGTCTATGTCACCGATGACGCCGGTAGCCCCCTCGGTGAGGAGGAGGCCGCACTGCTGGCGTCGGGCCTGCAGCAGGGCTTGGCGGTCTCCACCAACCCAACCCGCGGTTAGGCTGACCCACGACCGCACTCCGCTGACACTGCGAGGAATACCCGGTGTTCGACACGCTCCAAGACCGGCTTGCGACGACCTTCAAATCGTTGCGAGGCAAGGGTCGGCTCACCGAGGCCGACATCGATGCCACCGCACGCGAGATCCGTATCGCCCTGCTGGAGGCCGATGTCGCGCTCCCAGTGGTGCGGTCATTCATCGCTGCGGTCAAGGAGCGGGCCCGCGGCGCCGACGTCAGTGCGGCGCTCAACCCGGCCCAGCAGGTCGTAAAGATCGTCAACGAAGAGCTCGTCGCGATCCTTGGCGGCGAGACGCGCCGGCTGCGTTTCGCCAAGCAAGCACCGACTGTCATCATGCTTGCCGGCCTGCAGGGCGCCGGTAAGACCACCCTGGCGGGCAAGCTCGGGCGCTGGCTCAAAGAGCAAGGGACCACCCCGTTGCTGGTCGCCGCCGACCTGCAGCGACCCAATGCGGTCAATCAGTTGCAGATCGTCGGCGCTCAGGCGGGGGTCGCGGTCTATGCCCCCGAGCCCGGTAACGGCACCGGCGACCCGGTGGCGGTGGCTCGGGCGTCGATCGAGCACGCCCGCCAGACGTTGCATGACGTCGTCATTGTGGACACGGCGGGTCGGCTGGGCATCGATGCCGCTCTGATGCAGCAGGCGGCCGACATCAGGGACGCCGTACGGCCCGACGAGACGTTGTTTGTGATCGACGCGATGGTCGGGCAGGACGCCGTCAACACCGCACTCGCATTCCAGGATGGCGTCGGATTTGACGGCGTCGTGCTGTCCAAGCTTGACGGCGACGCCCGCGGCGGTGCTGCGCTGTCGGTCGCCCAGGTGACCGGCCGACCGGTGATGTTCGCTTCCAACGGCGAGGCGCTCACCGAGTTCGATGTGTTCCACCCCGATCGGATGGCTTCACGCATCCTCGGGATGGGCGACATGCTTACCCTGATCGAGCAGGCCGAGAAGACGTTTGACGCCGAGCAGGCGCAACAGGCCGCCGACAAGCTGCGAGGCAGCGGCACCAGCTTCACCCTGGACGACTTCTTGCAGCAGATGCAGGCCGTGCGCAAGATGGGCTCGCTGTCGAAGATCTTCGGGATGCTGCCCGGCATGGGTGAGATGAAGGAACAGATCGCAGGCATCGACGAGCGTGAGGTCGACCGGTTGCAGGCCATCATCCAGTCGATGACTCCGGCCGAGCGGGCCGAGCCAAAGATCATCGACGGCTCCCGTCGACAGCGGATCTCCCGCGGCTCAGGCACCACCGTCCAGCAGGTCAATCAGCTGGTCGACCGCTTCTTTGAGGCGCGCACCATGATGACCCAGTTCGCCAATGGAGGGGGCCTGCCCGGCATGCCGGGCATGCCCGGCGTCGGCGGCGGCAAGCGCGCAAAGGCCAAGCAGCAGGCAAAGAAGGGGCGCGCCAAGCGCGGGTCCGGCAACCCAGCCAAGCGCGCCGAACAGGCCAAGGCCGCAGCCAGCCAACCGCCAGCTAGCGCTGGGGCAGACTCGCCCTTCGGCCAGCCGACCGAGCCTCGCAGCGCTCAGGTGCCGGACGACTTCGAGTTGCCCAAGCAACTGCGTGATCTGATCTGAGCGCCGCCCGCTAGCGTCACGCCGGTGACTTCGATGCTGCGGTTGGGCGGGGTGGTGCTGCCCGAAGGTGAGTACCGCGAGATTTTTGTCGTCGACGGCAAGGTGACCTATGAGCCGGTCAGCGCCGCGGAAGATCTGACGGCCGATCTTGGCCCGGTCTGGATCGTTCCTGGTCTGGTCGATGCGCACTGCCATGTCGGCCTGGACGCTGACGGCGCCGTCGACGAGCAGACCCAAGAACGGCAGGCGCTCGACGACCGGGACGGTGGCGCGTTGTTGCTGCGTGACTGCGGCAGCGCTGCCGACACCCGGTGGATCGACGACCGGCCAGATCTGCCCGAGATCATCCGGGCGGGGCGGCACATCGCGCGTACCCGGCGTTACATCCGCAACTATGCGCACGAGGTGGAGCCCGAGGACCTGCCGGCCTACGTGACCCAGGAGGCCGGACGCGGTGACGGCTGGGTCAAGATCGTCGGGGACTGGATCGAGCGGGACGTGGGCGACCTCGCGCCATCCTGGCCCAGCGATGCAGTCCGGCTTGCGGTTGCGGCGGCGCACCGCAGCGGCGTCCGGATGACTGCGCATGTTTTCGGTGCTGCGGCTCTGCCGGACCTGATCGATGCCGGCATCGATTGCATCGAGCACGGCACCGGACTGTCCACGAACCTGATTGACGCGATGGTCGCGCGAGGCACGGCGTTGGTGCCGACGACCAAGCAGTTGGAGAATTTCGAGTCCTATGCGCGCGCTGGCGAGCAGCGTTTCCCGGCCTACGCAAAGCACATTCGCGCGCTGTACGCCCGCAGACGCGAGACGATTGGGGCAGCCCACGACGCAGGGGTGCCGATCTTCGCCGGCACGGATGCGGGCGGTGTGTTGCCGCACGGGCTCATCGCTGCCGAGATCGCCGAGCTCGCGACGTACGGGCTCAGCACCTTGGAGGCCCTCGGTGCTGCATCCTGGCGAGCGTTGGAGTGGCTTGGTCGCCCGTCGCGGCTGGACGAGGGTGTGCCCGCGAACTTCTGTGTGTACGCAGCCGACCCGCTGGCGGACCTGGGGGTGCTCGCCAGCCCAGTCCGAATCGTGCTGCGAGGCCGCGTCGTCGGCTGACTCAGGCACCTCCCCGCGCTCGGCTGGCCAGCTCAGCCCCGCCCCCAGCTGCCCCTTGCACGCGCGCCACGTAAACGTGGCTCGCCCACCCTTTACGCGGCGTGCGTGCCACGTGAAGGGTCCAGCTGCCACGTAAACGTGGCGCGCGGGGGGACGGGTCGCGGGGTTCTGGCCACCGGGATTGGGCCGCAGCGGGCCGCATCTGGCACAATCAGAGGGCGAACCCGTCAGCTGCGGTCCCTCTCAACTGCGGCGCGGCGGTTCCTCAGGGCACCCCATCGGTAGCCCACGCCGGCCTGGACTGCCCACCCATACCGAACCAGCAGGGAGACACCCACACTCGTGGCCGTCAAGATTCGTCTGAAGCGCATGGGCAAAATCCGTACGCCCTTCTACCGCATCGTCGTCGCCGACTCGCGCACCAAGCGCGATGGTCGGGTGATCGAGGAGATCGGCATCTACAACCCCAAGACTGATCCGTCGGTCATCCGCGTCGACTCCGCCCGGGCGCAGCATTGGTTGTCGGTGGGCGCGCAGCCCAGCGAGCCGGTGCGTGCGCTGTTGAGCAAGACCGGTGACTGGCAGAAGTTCAAGGGGGAACCGGCGCCGCCGCCGCTGCTCGAGGCGGCACCGAAGAAGGACAAGCTGGAAACCTTCAACGAGGTGCTCAAGGAGGCGCACGGCGGTTCGGCCACCGAGGCCGTTACTGCCAAGAAGTCCGCCCCCAAGAAATCCGCGGCGAAGGCAGATGAGCCGGCCGAGAATGATAAGCCGACCGAGAACGATGAGCCGACCGAGAACGATGAGCCGGCCGGTGACACTGCCACCACCGAGCCAGCCGGGAGCTGACCGGCGTGCTCGCCGAAGCTCTTGAGCATGTGGTGCGCGCGATCGTCGAGCACCCCGACGATGTCGACGTCCAGACCAAAGAGTTGCGTCGCGGCCGCCTGCTGGAGGTACGCGTGCACCCGGACGACCTCGGCCGCGTCATCGGCCGGTCGGGCCGTACGGCCACCGCGATCCGCACGGTGATCGGAGCCGTCGCCGGCGCCGGTGGTGCACGCATCGACTTCGTCGACGTCGACCGCCGTCGCTGAGCCCACACGCGGCAGCGCGCAGGCACCCGTGGACGTTGTCATCGGCCGGCTGGGGCGGGCGCACGGCATCCGCGGAGAGGTGAGCGTCGAGGTCCGTACCGACGAGCCGGATCTGCGATTCGCTGCCGGCTCGGTCCTGTGGGTCCGCGACCCCGCCGGCGGCGGCAGAGCAAGCCGGCTGACGGTGCAGGGAACCAGGCTGCACGGCAAGCGGCTGTTGGTGACCTTCGCGGAGCTCAGCAGCCGTACCGAGGCAGAGTCGATCCGCGGGGCGGAGCTTGTCGGCGAGGTACACGCAGACACCTCACCACCCAGCGCCGACGAGTTCTACGACCGCCAACTGGTCGGTCTTGCGGTGCAGACCACCGACGGTCGGTCGATCGGGGTGGTCAGCCAGGTGCAGCATCTGCCCGCCCAGGACCTGCTCGTCGTTCAGGCCCCCGACCGCACCCATCTGGTGCCGTTCGTTGCGGCGTTGGTGCCGGACGTTGACCTTGCTGCGGGCACCGTCCTGGTCGAAGCGGTGCCCGGGCTGCTCGACGATCCGGACCTGCGGGCCTGACGTGCACATCGACATCATCTCGATCTTCCCGGACTATCTGGCGCCGCTTTCGCTGTCGCTGCCCGGCCGCGCCCGACAGCGCGGCCTGCTGCAGGTGGGCGTGCACGACCTGCGGGACTGGACGCATGACCGGCACCGCACCGTTGACGACACTCCGTACGGCGGCGGCCCGGGGATGGTGATGCGGCCGGAGCCGTGGGGTGAGGCGCTGGACACCCTGGCGCCGGTGTCCGGTGCCAGACAACCCAGGCTGCTGGTCCCCACCCCCGCCGGGCGGCGCTTCACCCAGGCGGACGCGGTGCGGCTGGCAGGTGAGGCGTGGCTGCTCATCGCCTGTGGCCGATACGAGGGGGTGGACCAGCGTGTTGTCGACCATGCCGCCACCCGGATGCCCGTCGAGGAGATCTCGCTCGGCGACTATGTGCTGAACGGCGGCGAGGTGGCGGCGCTGGCGATCGTCGAGGCCATCGCTCGACTGCTGCCGGGATTCGTCGGCAACCCGGATTCGCTCGCTGAAGAATCGCATGGGGTGGGCGACGGAGCCGGCCTGCTCGAACACCCAGTCTACACCAAGCCGGCGGTCTGGCGAGGTCTGGACGTGCCTGCGGTGCTGCTGTCCGGCGACCATGGCGCGGTAGCGGGCTGGCGCGAGGACCAGTCACGCCAGCGTACGCAGGCCCGCCGCCCCGACCTGTTGGCTGACCCAGCTTCACCATCAGCGAAGTCGCAGGACCCGCAGGCCTAGCAGTCGACGGGCGATTTCGTCGAGCCGATCCCGCTGTGGCAGACTGCTCGGTCGGCGCCGCACAACATCTGCTCGTCCACCGAGCCACATCTGGGTCCGTCTGCCACCGGGGATGGACGCCACAGCACTGCTGAAACGCGGACGGCCGATCCGAACCCCATGCGTGGGTGACCTGTGGCACCGACGGGAAAGCGAAGCAGCCATGACCAACGCCATTGATGTCGTCGATGCAGCCTCAGTGCGCTCCGACATCCCCCAGTTCCGCGCCGGGGACACCCTCAAGGTGCACGTCCGTGTCATTGAGGGGACCCGCTCGAGAGTCCAGTTGTTCCAGGGCGTCTGCATCCGGCTGCAAGGATCCGGCGTACGCCGTTCCTTCACCGTTCGCAAGATCAGCTTCGGTGTGGGCGTTGAGCGCACCTTCCCGTTGCACACCCCGATCATTGAGAAGATCGAGGTGGCCACCCGTGGCGACGTTCGGCGGGCGAAGCTCTACTACCTGCGCAGCCTGCGCGGCAAGGCCGCCAAGATCAAGGAGCGGCGCGAGCCGACCGGCGCCTGAGCACCGACCGCCTAGGCTGCGCTGGTGAGCTCACGCCAGGCCAAGTCCGCCGAGACGTCCTCGCCGGACGGCACCGGCAAGCAGTCTCTGCCCCTGTGGCAAGAGGTCATTGTGCTGCTGACCACTGCCTTGGTGTTGGCGGTCGTGGTCAAGGCCTTCTTCGTGCAGGCGTTCTTCGTGCCGTCCGGCTCGATGGAGCCGCAGTTCGTGCAGGGTGACCGCATCCTGGTGGAGAAGGTCTCGTACTGGAACAACGACGTTCGTCGCGGAGACGTCATCGTCTTCGACGACCCCGGAGGATGGCTCGGTCCCTTGGACAGCCGTGAAGCCACCGGCATCCCGCAGCGCGCCCTCGAGGCTATCGGGCTGTATCCCACCGGTGGGCACCTGGTGAAGCGGGTCATCGGAGTTGGTGGCGACCGGGTGGTGTGTTGTGACGGCGGTGGCCGAGTCACTGTCAACGGCGTCCGGCTCAAGGAGAGCGACTACCTGAAGAAAGGTGTCTCCCCATCGGAGCAGACCTTCGACGTCAAGGTGCCCGCTGACGCGCTTTGGGTCATGGGGGACAACCGTTTCGAGTCCGGGGACTCCCGTGTGCACCTCGGTGACCCGGGGGGCGGTTTCGTGCCAGGTGACGCCGTGGTGGGAAAGGTCTGGTCGATCGTGTGGCCGCTGAACCGGTTGGAGATCCTCGACCGCCCGGCGATCTACGACGCCCAGCCGCTCGACCGGCCGTAGGCTGCCCGGCGATGAGCATCCTCCCCCGAGGCGCGAGCATACGCCGCGATGCCGGTCTGCACGGCTACGAGCGGGCGCTGCGCCGAGTCGGCCTGGAACCCGTCGCCGGTGTCGACGAGGCAGGTCGCGGCGCCTGCGCCGGCCCGCTGGTCGCGGCGGCGGCGATACTGCCCGACGGACGCCGTGGGGTCATTCCCGGTCTCGCCGACTCCAAGTTGTTGACCCCGGCTCGCCGCGAGCGGTGCTACCGCGAGATCGTCGAGCGTGCCACCTGCTGGTCCGTTGTGGTGCTGCCCGCGGCCGACTGTGATGTGCTCGGCATGCACGTCGCCAACGTGGAGGCGCTGCGCCGGGCGCTGGCCAGGCTGGTCGTGCGGCCCGCATACGTGCTCACCGACGGCTTCGGGGTCGACGGGCTCGGCGTGCCCGGCTTGTCAGTCTGGAAGGGCGACCGGGTGGCTGCATGCATCGCCGCCGCGTCAGTGATCGCCAAGGTGACCAGGGATCGGATCATGACCGACCTGCACGAAAGCTTCCCGGCGTACGGATTCGACGTGCACAAGGGTTACGTCACCCAGGCCCACCAGCGCGAACTGGCGGTGCACGGCCCGTGCTCGGAGCACCGACGCCGGTTTGTCAACGTCCGCACCGCGCACAGCCAGCTCGTAGGGGGGTCAGGCCAGTGAGCACCGACGACCTGGAGCAGTACGAGGCTGAGATGGAGCTGGCGCTGTACCGCGAGTATCGCGACGTCGTCAGCATCTTCACCTATGTGGTGGAGACTGATCGACGCTTCTATCTGTGCAACTCCGTCGATGTGCAGGTCCGCGCTGAGGGGGGTGACTCCTACTTCGAGGTGACGATGGCCGACGCCTGGGTCTGGGACATCTATCGGCCGGCTCGCTTCGCCAAGAAAGTGAAGGTGCTGACCTTCAAGGACGTCAACGTCGAAGAGTTATCCACCTCTGACCTCAAGGTTCCGCAGACCTGAGGGTTATCCCCAGCGGCACTGTTGCCACCGCCCGCGGCTCGGCGGATCGACCACTCTCCTGGTCGGAGGTGGTCCGTGATGGGCACAAAGGACGTCAGTCCACAGCAGGGTCCGCAGCACAGCGGCGCCCACAGACAAGGTTGCGGCGGCGGTGCTGTGCGCGCCGCGGTGGGTGCCTTCGGTGAGGACGTGGCTGCCCGACATCTGCAGGACCAGGGGTTCGTGCTTCTCGACCGCAACTGGCGGTGCTCGGCCGGCGAGATCGATCTGGTGGCGCGCAGTGGCGGCATTCTCGTCTTCTGCGAGGTCAAAACCCGGCGTGGGCCAGGCTTTGGTAGCCCTGCCGAGGCGGTGGACCGGCGCAAGGCAGCACGGCTGCGACGGCTGGCGATGCGCTGGCTGTCCGAGCATGAAGTCCATCCCGCGCAGGTGCGCATCGATGTCATCGGCGTGGTGATGCCACCGCGGGCTTCCGGTCGCGGTGGTATCGAGGTCGAGCACCTGACGGGGGTGTGCTGATGGCGTTGGCTCGCACCCGATCGGTCAGCATCGAGGGCATCCGGGGCCATGTCGTCGAGGTCGAAGCCGACATTGCCAGCGGGCTGCCGGGGACGGCCCTGGTCGGCTCCGTCGACGGATCGTTAAGTGAAGCCCGCGATCGATGCCGGGCGGCGGTGGTCAACACTGGCCGGACCTGGCCCAGTCGACGGGTGACCATCGCGCTGTCCCCGGCGTCGCTGCCGAAGACGGGCGCGCACTATGACCTGGCGATCGCCCTGGCAGTGCTGGCGGCTGGTGGGCAGGTGCCAGCAGAGCCCCTCGCCGAGGCTGTGCTCCTCGGGGAGCTCGCCCTGGACGGGCGCCTTCGAGCAGTGCCAGGGGTGCTGCCTGCCACTTTGGGCGCAGCGCGTGCCGGTCTCACCAGAGTCCTGGTCCCCGAGGCGAACGCTGCGGAGGCTGCCCAAGTGGACAGCGTTCAGGTGGTAGGTGTCCGTTCGCTAGGCCACGTGATCGCCCTGCTCACCGGTGAAGAGGTCCCCGACGACCCGCCGGTCGAACCACTGTGGCGCGACAGCGATCTCGTCTGGCGGGGTGACGACCGCACTGCCGGGCTCGATCTCGTCGACGTCCTTGGTCAGGAGGATGCTCGCTTCGCAGTCGAGGTGGCTGCGGCCGGGGGCCATCACCTGATGCTGTCCGGACCACCCGGAGCGGGCAAGACGATGCTGGCCGAGCGCCTGCCCGGACTGCTGCCCGACCTGGACGCCGAGCAGCGCCTGGAGGTCAGCGCCGTGCATTCGGTGGCCGGGGTGCTGGCTGCCGACAACCCACTGGTGATCCGGCCGCCCTTCGTCGACCCGCACCACAGCGCGAGCATGGCGAGCATCGTCGGCGGCGGCAGCAGGGTCATCCGCCCGGGTGCGGTGAGTCTGGCGCATCACGGTGTGCTGTTCATGGACGAGGCGCCCCAGTTCAACGCCGGGGTGCTGGAGTCGCTGCGCCAGTCGCTAGAGAGCGGCCAGGTGGGGATCATCAGGGCCGGTGCGCGCGCCTTGTTCCCGGCCCGCTTTCAGCTGCTGCTTGCCATGAACCCATGCCCGTGCGGCCAACCGGGTCCGGCCTGTTCGTGCGTGCCTGTGGCGAAGCGGCGCTATGCCGCGCGGCTGTCCGGTCCGATCCGTGATCGGGTCGACATCGTCCGGCACGTCGAGGCGGTGAGCCGCAGCCAGGTGCTCGACCAACTGGCACGCCCCGAGTCCACGGCGGTGGTGGCCGCACGGGTCGCCGAGGCTCGTGATCGCCAGCGCGAGCGACTGGCCGGTACCCCGTGGCGCCGCAACGCTGACGTGCCGGGGGCCGAGCTGCGCCGCCGTTGGCCGTTGCCATCACAGGTGAGCGCGGGGTTCGACGACGGCAAGACACGGGGGAGGGTGAGCGCTCGTGGCATGGACAGGGTGTTGCGGATCGCCTGGACACTGGCAGATCTCGACCGGCGGGACCGGCCTGACCTTGACCATCTGCGGCTGGCAGCCCGGCTGCGC
The DNA here is from genome assembly GCA_013696365.1 of Nocardioidaceae bacterium. Taxonomy (GTDB): domain Bacteria; phylum Actinomycetota; class Actinomycetes; order Propionibacteriales; family Nocardioidaceae; genus JACCVL01. The sequence goes on along the minus strand of JACCYS010000360.1, from coordinate 7,670 downwards.
GACGGTGCCGGTCTGCCCGCCGCGTCTCGTGCGCGCACCCGGTTGGCCCCGGCCGGCGCAACCGACCGGGCAGCCTCGTGAGTACCGACGCCGACAGGTTGGCGCGAGCCTGGCTCACTGCGTGTGTCGAGCCTGGGCTGCCATCGGTCTGTTCGCTGCTGGCCAAGGTCGGACCCCGCGAGGCGATGCGCGCGATCGCCGATGGCCGGCAGGTGCCGGGGGTGCTGGGCAGCAGCGACCAGACTCCGCAGAGCACAGCACGGGCCGTGCTTGCTCGGGCCGAGGCGGTGGGCTTGCGGTTGGTCTGCCCCGGTGACAGGGAGTGGCCGACCGCCTTGGACGGTCTGTGCCATGCCGGCGTCCTGCACGGTCGGGGCGGCACCCCCTACGGGCTGTGGGTGCGCGGCGAGCATGCGCTCACCGACCTGGTCCGGCCAGCGGTGGCGATCGTGGGGGCCCGGTCATCGACTGCCTACGGCGATGATGTCGCCGCGGACATCGCCGCCGGGTTGACCGATGCTGCGATCACCGTGACCAGTGGCGCTGCGTACGGCATCGACGCTGCCGCCCACCGGGGTGCCCTTGCGGTGGGTGGCAACACCGTGGCGGTGCTGGCCTGCGGCGCCGACGTGGTCTATCCACGCGGTCACGACGGGCTGCTGCAGCGCATTGCCCACGAGGGATTGGTGGTGAGCGAGGCGCCACCTGGTGCGCATCCGACCAAGGTGCGCTTTTTGGCTCGCAACCGGCTCATCGCCGCGCTCACCCAGGCGGTGGTGGTGGTCGAGGCGTCATGGCGCAGCGGTTCGCTCAACACGTTGAAGTGGGCGGGGCAGCTTGGTCGGGTCGGGCTAGGTGTGCCAGGTCCGGTGACCAGTGGATCGTCGACCGGGGTGCACCTGGCCATCCGCGAGCAGCGCGCCGATCTGGTCACCTGCGCAGCCGAGGTGCGCGAGGCGATCTCCGTCATCGGCTCCGAGCCGATCGAGGGGTCGCCGACCTGGGGGCTCGGCGAGAGCCGCACCACCGACGCTCTCGACCCGGTATGCCTTGCGGTGCTCGAGTCGCTACCCGCCAGCGCCACTGCCGCCGTACCCGCTGACCGTCTGGCCGAGCGTTGTGGTCTGGACCCGACCACGGTGCGCCAGGTGTTGACCCGTCTCACCGAGCGAGGGCTGGTCAGCTGCGGCGAAGGAGGATGGCGGATGCGACAACGGCGCGCCCCCTTGCCGGCGGAGTGAGGTGGCCGCACGCTGCTGTGATGACCGCTGCCGCGACGTCGGGGATCGGTGGGACCGAAGATTGGGACAGCGTCCTGGACGCCTATTCCGAGCACCTACGGCTGGAGCGGGGCCTGTCGGCGCACACAGTGCGCGCCTATGCGACCGACCTGGCCGATCTGGTCGAGCACGCCCGGAGCGTCGGGATCGCCCAGCCCGGTGACCTCGACCTGCGGACCCTGCGCGGCTGGCTGGCCCGGCAGCAGACCCGGGGTCACGCCCGGGCCACGGTGGCGCGCAGAGCGACCTCGGTGCGCGTGTTCACCGGTTGGCTGCTGCGCACTGGACGGGCCGGAACCGACGCCGGTGGACTGCTGGCGACGCCCAAACGGCATCGGGTGCTGCCGACTGCGCTGCGCAGCGACCAGATGCGCGGCGTCCTTGAACGGGCAGTCGCCTCGGCCGCCGACGAGGGAGCCACCGGACTCCGGGACGTGGCGATGTTGGAGTTGCTTTATGCCACCGGCATCCGGGTTGGTGAGCTGGTCGGGCTCGAGGTCGACGACGTTGACCACGAGCGGCGCCTGGTGCGAGTTCTCGGCAAGGGCAGCAAGGAGCGCGCCGTTCCCTACGGTCTGCCCGCGGCCGATGCGGTGCATGGGTGGCTCGCCGCCGGCAGGGGCCCGTTAGTCACTCAAGCCAGTGGCTCAGCCCTGTTTCTTGGCGCCCGGGGTGGTCGGATCGACCCGCGGGCGGTGCGCCGCACCGTCCACCGCCGGATCGCTGAGGTGGACGACACGCTCGATCTGGGCCCGCACGGTCTACGGCACAGTGCCGCCACGCACCTGCTGGAAGGTGGTGCCGACCTGCGGTCGGTGCAGGAACTGCTCGGCCACGAGTCGCTGGCGACCACCCAGATCTATACCCATGTGAGCGCCGAGCGGCTGCGGTCCGCCTACACGCTGGCTCATCCACGCGCCTAGACCGAGCCGAGGCAGCGTCACCGGCCCTCGCGTCGCCGCCGGTCCTGCCGCCCAACCGTCGAGCGGCAGCAACCGCACCGGTCCGACGCTCAGATAGCGCAGCGGGTCGACATAGACGTCGCCGGTACGCGCGCCAAGGTGCAGGCACGCCGACGGCAAGCAATGACCGCCGGCGAGGGTCAGCGTGCCCACAAGCTGCCCAGCATCGACACGATCCCCGCGCCCGACCGCCACCAGCACCGGCTCGTAGGTGCTGCGCAGTCGGCCGTGGTCCACGACCACCACCCCGCGACCGGCGACCTTGCCGGCGAAGCTGACCCGGCCGTCGTCGACAGCCAGCACGGCCTGGCCAACCCGGCCCGCTAAGTCTGCCCCGCGGTGCCCCGGGCCGTACGGGCCGAGCGGGGGCTCAAAGACGCGCACCACCGTCGGCTGCGGGTTCAGCGGCCAGACCCACGGCTCGCGCACCTGGGCGGCTGTGTGCACAACCGCCGCGGCGACGACCGCGGCCCCAAAGACGCTCGCAGCGATCACGCTCGCAACGATCACGGTCAGGATCGGGCGCAGTGTCCTGCTGTCGAGGAGGTTCACGACAGCAGACTGGTCGCTGGCCGATGCGGCGGCCGGGCACCGGCGGCGGGTTGTGCATGCCCGCGCTGGCCGATTCGGCTGTGGACCGCCCGCTCCCGTACGATGAATAAAGCGACTCGCGAGAAGTGAGTCGACTTCGCACGCTCTCAACCCGTCTGTGACGGGGTAGTTCCCACCGGTCCTCGGCAGACTGCCGGAGGCGGGGAGCGCACCGAGACGTCAGGGCGTCGGCAACCGTCGGCGCGACAACCGGTATCGACGCCTGCTTCGATGGCAGCGCGTTGTGGAAAAGGAGCACGGCCATGGCCGTCGTCACCATGCGACAGCTGCTCGAGAGCGGCGTCCACTTCGGACACCAGACTCGGCGCTGGAACCCCAAGATGAAGCGCTTCATCTTCACTGAGCGCAACGGCATCTACATCATCGACCTGCAACAGTCGCTGTCCTACATCGACCGCAGCTTCGAGTTCGTCAAGGCCACCGTGGCCCGCGGCGGGCAGATCCTATTTGTCGGCACCAAGAAACAGGCGCAGGCAGCGATCGCCGAGCAGTCCACTCGTGTCGGCATGCCGTACGTGAACCAGCGCTGGCTGGGCGGCATGCTCACCAACTTCCAGACGATCAACAAGCGGCTGCAGCGCCTGAAGGAACTCGAAGAGATCGACTTCGACGATGTCGCGGGCTCGGACCGGACGAAGAAGGAACTGTTGGGCATGCGCCGAGAGATGGCCAAGCTCGAGCGCAGCCTTGGTGGTATCCGAGACATGGGCCGGGTGCCGGCTGCGGTGTGGGTCATCGACACGAACAAGGAGCACCTGGCCATCGACGAGGCCAAGAAGCTGGGGATCCCAGTGGTGGCGGTGCTGGACACCAACTGTGATCCCGACGACGTTGACTACCCGATCCCGGGCAACGACGACGCCATCCGGTCCGTGACGCTGCTGACCCGGGTGATCGCCGATGCTGTGGCCGAGGGGCTAATGGCCCGCTCGGGTGTGCGCACCGGTGAGGAGCCGTCCGGTGCCGAGGTCGGTGCTGACGAGCCGATGGCCGAGTGGGAGCGCGAGTTGCTGGGCGGCGAGGCAGGCGCGGCCGTGGATGCAGCGACGTCCGGCCAGCCCGCTGCGGTAGCGGCAGATGGTTCCGCTGCGGTAGCGGTGAACGGCACAGCGGACGCCCCGGGCGACCGTCCGGCCGCCTCGGCCGAGGCCGAAGCGGTCGCCGCCGAGGCGCTTGGCGCCAGCGTGGCGGACGTGACCGGCCAAACCGAGGCGTCGACAGCAGCAGCCCCCAGCGACGCGCCGCAGATGGGCGCCGATCCTGCAGCCGAGGTGGAGGCTGAGGTCGACTCTGACAGCGAGGTTGAGTCGGCCACCGCTGAGGCGGACAGCAGCACCGCGGTCTGAACTATCGGCGTGGCGTGCCCCCTGACGGGGGTGCGCCACGACGCGCGTCCAGCGACGCTGCTGGCGTCGAGACGACAACAACCACTTCAGCACAGCCAGAGAGAGGGCTTAGCAATGGCGAACATCAGTGCCGCCGACGTGAAGAAGCTCCGCGACCTCACGGGCGCGGGCATGATGGACTCCAAGAACGCTCTGGTCGAGACCGATGGAGACCTGGACCGTGCGGTAGAGGTGCTGCGCATCAAGGGCGAGGGTAAGGCAGCGAAGCGTGGGGCTGAGCGCACCGCCTCGGCTGGGCTTGTCGCCGGCAGCGGTCACGCGATCGTCGAGCTGAACAGCGAGACCGACTTCGTGGCCAAGTCCGACCAGTTCCAGCAACTCGCGACCACCCTGGCTGAGGCCGCTGATCGGGTGCGGCCGGCAGACCGGGATGCATTCGTGACCGCCGATCTGGGCGACGGTCGTACTGTCGAGCAGGCCATCGGCGAGCTCGCTGCGGTGATCGGGGAGAAGTTGCAGTTGGGGCGGGTGGCCGCCTTCGACGGGCAGGTCGAGACCTACATGCACCGGCGGGCCAGCGACTTGCCACCGGCCGTCGGGGTGCTGCTGGAGTACGACGGCAACGACAGTGAGACGGCGCGTGCGGTAGCCATGCAGGTGTGCGCGATGCGTCCGCAGTACGTGTCGCGTGCGGAGGTGCCGGCTGACGTGGTGGCCAAGGAGCGTGAGATCGCCGAAGCGACCGCCCGTGAGGAGGGCAAGCCTGAGCAAGCCCTTCCCCGCATCATTGAGGGTCGGGTCAACGGCTTCTTCAAAGAGGTCGCGCTGCTAGAGCAGTCCTCGGTCAAAGAGCCCAAGTCCACCGTGCAAGGCGTCCTGGACAAGGCCGGCGTCACCGTCACTCGGTTCGCACGCTTCGAGGTCGGCCAGGGCTGATCCGGTACCGTCGGCCAGCAGTCCACGACACGGAGGGCAGCAGTGGTGAGCAGCCAGCAGGAGCAGCCGGTCTATCGGCGGGTGTTGCTGAAGCTGTCCGGTGAGGTGTTCGGTGGCGGCAAGATCGGCGTCGACCCCGACGTCGTCAGCTCGGTCGCTCGCCAGATTGCCGACGTCGTCCGCTCGGGCGTGCAATTGGCCATCGTGGTGGGTGGCGGCAACTTTTTCCGCGGCGCTGAGCTCTCCACGCACGGTATGGACCGCGCGCGCGCCGACTACATGGGCATGCTGGGTACGGTGATGAACTGCTTGGCGTTGCAGGACTTCGTGGACAAGCAGGGCATCGAGACCCGGGTGCAGACCGCGATCACGATGGGTCAGGTGGCCGAGCCGTACATCCCGCGACGGGCAGCGCGGCATCTGGAGAAGGACCGCATCGTGATCTTCGGTGCGGGTGCCGGGATGCCGTACTTTTCTACCGACACAGTCGCTGCACAACGGGCACTGGAGATCGGGTGTGACGCATTGCTGCTGGCCAAGAGCGGCGTCGACGGGGTCTATGACGCCGACCCGCGGGTCGACCCGTCGGCGGTCCGCTTCGACCACGTCTCCTACGACGAGGTGCTGGGCCGGGGGTTGAATGTGGCCGACGCGGCCGCCTTCGCGCTATGCCGAGAGAACCACCTACCGATCGTCGTGTTCGGCCTCGCCGACGGCAATATCGCCCGCGCCGTACGGGGTGACAAGATCGGCACGGTGGTGTCTGCCGGCTGAGGCCGGCGGCTGCCGTCACCCACCCATCCCCGGAGACCGAGGCGAGGACAGACGTGATCGACCAGACGCTGCGTGAGGCAGGCGGCAAGATGGACAAGGCTGTCGAGGTCGCCAAGGACGACTTCGCCGCCATCCGCACTGGCCGTGCGCACCCTCAGATGTTCGCGAAGATCACTGCGGACTACTACGGCACGCCGACCCCCATCCAGCAACTGGCTGGTTTTCAGATCCCCGAGGCGCGGGTGGTGATCATCTCGCCGTATGACATGGGGGCCAAGCCGGCCATCGAGCGGGCCATCCGCGACTCCGACCTCGGGGTCAACCCGACCGACGACGGCAAGATTCTGCGCGTCGTGTTGCCGGAGCTCACCGAGGACCGGCGCAAGGAGTACATCAAACTGGCCCGCGCCAAAGCCGAAGACGGGCGCGTCGCAGTGCGCAACATCCGCCGGTCGGCTAAGCAGGCGCTCGACCGTGCGGAGAAGGACGGGGAGGTCGGCAAAGACGACGTCACCGGTGCCGAAAAGCGCTTGGACGGGCTCACCAAGAAGCACACCGACTCGATCGACGACCTGCTGCAGCACAAGGAAGCAGAGCTGCTCGAGGTGTGAACGGGTCAGATCCAGGTGATGCGAGCGGGCCGGACTCGCGCGACGTCCCGCCCCCCGTCGCGGTCCCGTCGCCAGACCCCGCTGGGCCCGCCCCGGGTGCGCCGGCCGATCCGGCAGTGCGCACCAGCCGGGCCGGGCGTGACTTGCCCGCCGCCATCGCCGTGGGTGTCGGGCTCGGCGGCCTGGTGCTGGTGTCCCTGTTTGTCGTGCGCGGCGTTTTCGTGCTGGTGGTGGTGGGATTCGCCCTGATCGGCATTCGCGAGCTCAGCGGAGCACTGGCGACCGGCGGTACCAAGGTGCCAGTGATCCCCGTCGGGTTGGGTGCTGTCGCCATGCTGGTGGGCGGGTGGATCGGCGGTGCCGAGCTCGTGCTGGTCGCCCTGGGTGTGACCTTGCTGGGCGTGCTCTTGGTGCGGCTGCCCGCCGGTGCACACGGATATGTGCGGGACGTGACCGCTGGGCTGTTTGTGCTGGCCTACGTTCCGCTGCTGGGGGCCTTCGTGGTGCTGATGGCGGTGCCCAGCGACGGAGCCTGGCGAGTGGTGGCTTTCGTGGTGACCACGATCTCCTCCGACATCGGTGGTTATGTCGTCGGTGTGCTGGCTGGCCGGCACCTGATGACGCCCACAATCAGCCCGAAGAAAACCTGGGAGGGCTTCGCTGGATCGCTCGGTACATGTGCCGTGGCTGGCTGGTTGACGGTGTCGTACGGGCTTAATGGTCCCGCCTGGGTCGGTGTCCTGCTGGGGGTGTTGACCGCCTGCGCCGCCACCATCGGTGACCTGTCCGAGTCACTGATCAAGCGTGACCTCGGCATCAAGGACATGGGGTCGATGCTGCCCGGCCACGGCGGAATGATGGACCGGTTGGACTCGCTGCTGTTTGTGGCACCGGTGGCCTGGGTCGTGCTGCAGATGCTCGTTCCGGTGGCGTGAGGTGGCACGGCCGACCCACGGCGGGTGCCGCGCCCTGGACAGCGCACCGTCGCCCGTCGTGTGAGTGATGGGTAGAAGATCTCCGTCGCCGGCTCGCTGTCAAGGCGTTCGCACGGACCCGATTCGCGCTCGTGCGACACTGATGTCGCTATGTCACTGCCGCTGGTCTTCGAGGAGCCGCGGGGACGCAAGAAGCCGCCCAGGCACCTCGCAG